>CAMXKT010000005.1 GCA_947244595.1 uncultured Oscillibacter sp.
GCCATGAAGTAGCTGGGCTGGCCCGCGATGTTCAGCAGCAGGGGGAAGGTGGCCTTGTAGTTCATCATCTGGACCTGGCTCTGGGCGGAGTCCATGGCGGAGAACTCCTCCGCTCCGGCGATGGGATAGAAACGGGTGTCCTTGGTCCGCTGGTTGGAGAGGATGAAGCCGATGTTGGATTCGTCTGAGGTGACGGAGGTGACGCCGGTGTACATATAGACGTCGTCCTCCAGGGCGATATAGTTGTACCCGTCCGTGGTGACCGTCACGTCCTTCTGCCCGAAGATGGAGTTCAGGAAACCGTTGTGGTACATGCCGTAGAAGTCGTACTGCTGGACGATGATGTCGGCGGAGTAGAGCCGGTCCACCCAGCTGGGGACCTGCTCGTGATACTCGCTCTCTCCGGTGATGGCGTTCACCAGCACCGCCCCCTTGACGTCCACGCCGCCAAATAAGCCGATGGTCCGCACAATGCGGGAGCAGACCCAGTAGGGCGTGCCCTCCTCGTTAATTTCGAAAACCGGCTCGTCGAACATCATGGTGGGGTAGTGGAACCGGAGGTGCCGGTAGAGGTTCCGGCCGAAGTGCTCCGCGATGGTGTACTTCATGCCCTCCGGCAGGCGAACCACCTCCGCTTCCTGGCTCACCATGTCAATGATGATATAAGCGGGCAGGCCGTCCCCCCGGTTGGTGAACCACTTGATCAGGTCCCCGTAGCGCAGAGAGGTGACCCGGACCGGGCGGCCCTGGTAGTTGATCTGGGTGTAGGTGGGCAGGATCTCGAACTGGGACACCATGTCCGCCAGCTCGCCCAGCTTCCGGGTGCCCAGGCGGGCGGCGGAGTCCGCGTCCAGCATGGGAATCTGATCGTAGCTGATCTCCTCCACCTCGGCGGTGAAGTCCCCGGCCTGAATAGGCAGAAGCTTGGAGTAGCTCCCCGCCCGGAGGACCACCCAGCTGCTGAGGGCCCCCAGGGCCAGGGCGATAATCAGCGCAATGACCGCCAGGAAGGGGATGGTGCACTGCTTGCGGACGAAGTGGAAATAACCCTTGACGCCGCCGTCCGTCTGGAAGCCGGAGGTGAAAACGGCGCAGACGCAGTACACGGCGCAGAGGAGGAAGACGAAGACGTAGAACTCCTCGGCGTGGAGGTTCAGGGCGGGAAGCTCCAAATAGAAGTAGACCAGCCCGAACACCAGGGTCACCAGTAGGTTGGTGACGGTGCGGCCGAAAGCGCTGCCCATGGCGCGGCGGGGCTTCCGGGGCTTGCGGGGCCGGGGATTGGGGTTCCCGCCCTGGAAGCTCTCGGGGTTGAACCCGCCCCCGAAGGCGTTGGGACCGCCGAACTGGAATGTAAAGGGCATGAGAAAAGCCCTCCTTTCTTTTTCTCTTTTCACAGTATTTTACAGGAAAAGTGTGAACAAATCAAGTTTATCCAGAGTCCTGACGGGAAGACTCCGAAATGACGGCGATTCAGGTTTTTTTCACCTTCCATGGAAAAGAGTTTCCCTAAGGTTTCCCTTTACGGGGTAGAAATACTCTTGATGAAATTTTCCATCCGCTCTGCACTCTCTCGCTGCATTTGCTCCGTTACATGCCCATAGACATCCAGGGTAAAAGCGGCAGTGGCATGGCCTAAATTGCTTTGAAGTGTTTTAATGTCGTCACCGTTTCGGAGCGAAGCTACTGCGTAGCTGTGACGGAGATCATGAAACCGGAACTCCGGCAAACCAATAGAGACCATTACCTGTTTGAATTGGTGGTAGACGAAATGATGAGTGAGAGGTTCCCCCAGCCTGTTTGTAAAAACCAGTCCATTGTCCTGCCAAGAAGGTCCTGCCATCATTCGCCATTCTGTCTGCCGAGCTTTTTGGCGGCGAAGAAGGTCCATCACAAATGCCGCCGGTGTGATCCGGCGCGCTTTGCTGTTTTTGGTCGGAGCCAGACGGTAAACGGATTTTGCCGGTTCTCCCTCCATGATTCGTTGTAGCTGTTGATCCACCAGCAGAAAGCCCTTACTGAAATCTATGCGGCTCCATGTGAGACCTAAAACTTCCCCTTGGCGCATTCCCGTAAATAGAGTGACCAACAGCAGAATTTCACACTCTGTTCCCGTCACTGCCTCCATAAAGTGAAGAATAGCTTCGTCATCCATGGGAACCATATCTTTTCTTCTGATTCGGGGCAAAGCACAGGCATCCGCAGGATTCACACGGAGATATCCAATCGTAACTGCTTGCTGAAGCGATTTATGGAGAACCCCGTGAATAAGTTTAACTGTCGCTGGTGAGAGCCCCTTTCCTATGAGGTCAGTGCAAAAACGCTGGACAGCGTGGGGAGTCAGTGCATCTAATCTGCATGGACCAAGCTCTGGACGGATATGGTTCTTGATTTGACACTGGTAGATGGTTACTGTCCTGGGCTTCAAGTTGACCAGATAGTTTTCAGTCCAAATATCCAACCACTGACTTACTGTTAGTCTACTTACCTCCTGAAAAACACCCTGCCCGATCTCCGCCGTGATCTCCCGGAGCTTCTGAGCAACTTCGGCCTGGGTCTTCCCGGAGATAGAGTGCTGCTTCTGCTTCCCGGTCTCCGGATCGAAGCCGCAGGTGTAGCGGCCCTCCCAGTATGTATACTCTTTCCCGTTCTTCTTCACAATCTTCTTTCGGATGGACCCGTCCCCAGAGACGGCCCGTCCGCTTTTTTTACCGCGCGGCATCGTCGATACCTCCTTCCACCGCCCGGCAGGAATCACCTTCCAGCGTAGCGGACATAGCGGCGTCTGTCCAGGGCACGTTTGTCCCGGTCCTGCCGGTCAGGTACTCCAGCAGCTCATGCTTCAGGATGCGAATCTGTTTGCCGACGCGGATACTCTTGATCTGGCCGGAGCGGACCAGGGCGAAGGCTGTGTTCCTGCCGATGCTGAGAATGGGCATCAGCTCTTCCACCGTCAACACCAGAGGGATGTCATCGAAGCACAGAGGCCGGTTAAGCATCCTCCTCGCCTCCCTTCAGCGACGCCAGATAGATGTTCGTCACATCGTCCCGTCCATGTCCCAGGAGCCTGGAGACGGCCTTTCTGGCCTCGTAGGGGGTCTTCCCGGCGGCAATGAGGCTCTGATACTTCTCCGCTGCATAGGTGTGGCGCAGGCCGTGAAAGGTCATGGGTCGGGCGGAGTCTTTATCTTGGATGGAAGGACGGTACAGCCAAATAAATGCCTGAAGGGCTTTGATAGCTTCGTGAGTTTCCTGATCGTCGAGCACATACAATTTATGTCCTCGTGTCGTCCGTTTCAAATCGTGCCGGAGCCGCTGGACCAGGAGGTCGTTCAAGGGGACTGTCCGCAACAGTCCTCCTTTGCCCTTGATAGTAATAGCTCTCTCTTTAACCGCCTTTGATGCCGTAGCGGTGTCGATACGGAAGCATTCATGGATGCGAAGGCCAGCAAAACGGCCCAGGTAGAAAATCGAAACATAGTCATTACGGCCGACAGCTAATGCGGTATCAAGCATCCTTTCAAACTCGTTATCACTCCACGTCCGGTCGACGCCGCCGAAGGTCCGGCGCTGGAGGAACAGGTCGCTGTTCCCCGGCAACTCATACCGGGGGCTCTGAATCAGGTCATGAAAAAAGCGGATAGCCGAGAGGTCCGTCTTGATCGTAGAGGCGGACTTCCCCTGCTCCTGGAGATACGCGACGTACGCATAAATATGCTTTGGCGCAATGTTCGCCAGCCGCTCCAAGCGATAGGCCTCCGCCAGGAAACGGCAGAACCGCTGCATAGCTTCATAGTAGCGGGCCCGTGTCTTATAGCTGCCCTGGCGGTTGTGGCGGTGGAGCTTGTCCACCTGGGCCATGAGATTGAGATAGTGGTTCGACATAAGTACATCCTTTCTTTTTTAGAAAAGGACGCACCTCACCCATTGGCACAATCTGGCCGTTTCCGGCTTTTCTCCGCCGGACCTCCCAGGCCGAAACCGCGCCAATGAGCTTAGACCCATTGAGAACAGCAGGTTTTATTGGCTGGGAGCAGCCGATCTAGCTGGTCCGTCTCCGTTGTATATCGTGGTCAGTATGATCGCCGTGAAGCCGCTCAAAAGCGACGGGGAAGAGAGTTCCCGCGGCAGACGCGAAGCCCTGGGCAAGGCGCGGGCAAAATCCCGCTTGCGTCCGTGGTCCCGTCCCCGGCAGTAGGACGGCGAAGGTGTGAAGGAAGTCCCGCCCTGCCGGAGGCGGAACTGGCCGGCAGTCTGGACCGGCCCGGAAATAGAATATCTTTTCATTCGATTCTGCATAGGAATTTCTCCTTTCATTTGCCCTTGACGGTCGGGGGTGACTGGTCCCCTCCCGTTGCGCGAAGCGCCGGGCGTCCTCTGATTATGAGCGCAAAAAAGCCTGAAAACGGAATGACTCTCGTTTTCAGGCGCAGCTGCACCATGTTCATTTGTTGATCTTTGCGGAAGGGCATACTATCCCCTTACCGCCGCCAGTCCGCCCTGAAATGCTCCTCCCTAAAACGCTCCGCCCTCAAAGTACGGTTACATTCTACCAGAGGCCCAGAGGCTTGTACACTTGCGGTTTTATCAAGAACCCATGAAAAAGCCCGCGCCCTCCTAGTGGGAAAGCCCGGACACTTTGAAACACGGATGCTGTGCTTGCTTTCGCAAAGCCCTGATACTGTATGTCTACAGCATAGCAGACGCTCCGCAGAAAGTCAAGCCCTGTTCCGGTTCCTTCATCATCATTCAAAAAATGGACAGACCGCCCCCTAAACACCACTCGGCGACTTACGCTCACCGAACGTACAACCCTTGGGATCAGCCGGTCATGCCAGCGTCTCCACCACAACGTATGCAATGCTGCTCCCTGGCAGCCCCAGGCCAATGGCCCTGCTCCGAGTTTCACGGAGGGCGCACAAACAATCAATGATGGTTTCTTTATACCACAATATACAAATTCTGTCAATGCTTGCCTTGATAGCTTATCTTCTCGATCTATGCAGAACGGTGGGTATAGTACACCCTTTGTTACGCCGTCCCTCCCTAACATAGTCCGCCCTAACTTACTCCGCCCTAAAGTAGAACCATTCTACCAGCTCGGAAACGACCCGTCTAGTTGGAAATCTTCCACCCTATGGGCTCACGCCTCCGAGGTACAGGGTCATTATACCTTCCGGCCCGGAAGCCATCTAGGTGAAGCTTTGTCAACCAGCAGAAAAAGGGATGTGTCCAAATTGGACACATCCCCTTTCTCAAAAATATCAACCAACATCTTGAGAAATCGTTTCTTCTTCCGCAATGCTGGCGTTATATTTTTCCCACCTGCTCTTGGTTTCGGGGTCTGACTTCATAGCTTCCTCAATGGCCAACGTCTCCCGATATTCGGCGGCTGCAGCATCTATTGTCCAAACGGTTTTCAATCCGAGCTTGTCAACCATGGCCTTGATATCAGAAAGCATGACTCTGAAAAATTCTTTGCGGGGATTGACCTTATTTACCTGCATGAGTGCTAACAGCTTATGCAACGTAGATTCTAAGGCCGGGGCATCATCACTTTCAATGATGGCATGTACATCAAACGGGAACGGAACCGACGCGTCCCCCAACTCACGAACCCGGTCCATGGGATCCAAGCGACGCGTCATACCGACCTTATACACGTTTTCGCCAAAGGACCCGATATTGGAAATCACGTAGACATTTCCGTGCTTCGTTTGCTGAGCCATAGAGAGAGCGCGCTGGCCCCGCTCCTCGGCCTCCGCTAGTTGTCGCTTCAGGTCCTCCAATTTAGCCTCGTACTCCGCGCGGTTCGCTTCCGTTGCGGATTCAATCTGCTTTGCGGCCTTTTCCATGGCCTTGCGAAGCATCTCCTCCTCCTTTGCGGCCTCTTTCATAGCCTTTTCATACTCACGGCGAGCGCGTTCTTCTTCGCGGATTTGTTCTCGAAGCCGCCGCTGCTCCTCCTGGGCCTGGGCCCTAAGCTCTTGCACACGTACTCCCCACTTTAATTCCTCCAGGCGAGCAGAAAGATATTCTGGGGTTATGGTAGCATTGCGAAAAGCTCGGCCATTATGATTAACCAGCTCATATGAGTCTTTGATTTTTTGCTCTAGCGTACCATAGTTGTCTTTCTTAATCTTTGACAGAATCGAATCGACTTTCCCGTTAAAAGCATCGATTATAAAGGCAATGGCCGTAGTTCTCCTGGCATCTTCTACATAGTTACAAGTAGCGGCAGTTCCCGCTTTTATCATCCGTGCGGAGTTCTCGCGGGCCAGCTTCAATTGCTGTCCAGCTTCATCATATCCGAACTCTTCCGCCAAGTCATCCAAGAGTGAATATGTGGGTTTTAAGTACTGGTCTCCATAACCCTCAATCACATTTTTCATAGCCGCAGCAACTTTTTTATAATCCTCCGCCTTGCCCGCGATTTTATAGGCATCCCCTGCAATTTCTTCGGCCCGTCGCTGGGCTTCGCTGAGAATACGCTTTGACTCGGATTCAATCGACGATAATTTCAAATCCGCTTCTTTAACAGCGGCCTCATAGCTGGCCTTTCCTTTAGCTCGGAGCTCCTTCGCCTCCTGCTTGGCAGCAACAAGCTCCTGTGCGGCAGAGTCTTTTTGCGCCTGGATTTCTTCAGCAGCCTCTTCCCGCTTTTTCTGGATTTCAGCATCTACATCCACGAGCCCCTCATAGCGGGACAATTTATCAATACGGAGCTGCTTCTCCGTGTTCTCCCCGCGGACTTCCAAAACCTCGGCCCGCAATCCAGTATTCTCTTGCCTGGAAGATTCCAGCTCCTGATTTAGTTCTTGAACTGTTTTTTGGGAATTAGTAGATTGTTTCGCTGCTTTCCTCCATAAGACGAAGAAAACGATTGCCAGGATTAGAAATAGGCCAGCCATGTCCACCCTCTCTTTCCGGTGTCCAAATTGGACACACTTTTTTGTTTGGCATGAATTACCTGTTTTCTCAAATAAGCGAAAACGAAATTCATCCTATTCAGATTATTCTTCCTTGTTTCTTTTCCCACTATCAGCTTCCTGCGCGACCTTGAACTCTATGAAGGCCCGGACCTCCATCTGTGCCTCTTTGGAGAGGAGATTATACTGCCGCACCAAATAGGGTTGCTCTGGGCCTCTGGAGGAAGTGATGATATCCTCTCCTACCAGATCGTTAATCGTTACTCCGAGGTAGGATGCCAACATGTAAACTTTCTCAATAGAGGGAGTTTGCCCTTTTGACTCAATATTGTTGATAAAGCTACGGCTAACACCACTTTCTTGGCAAGCAACAGTAGGCTTGACGCCACGCAAAGCACAATATTTTTTGATATTTTGCACAAAAAGCTCTTTATCCATATTAGAGTACTCCTCTAATTACAATTGGTACAAAGCAACAAATATCATTCATCAATGATAAAATATATTGACATTCATTGTTTAATGATTTATGCTTTACGTGTAGGGTGAACCGAAACGAACAATGAAAGGATCTCCGATGATGGAAAGTTGCCTCACTTGTATCAGTATTGCAGCAGCCGTTATATGCGGCATAGGATGGCTGATGCGTTGGGTCGCGTGTGCGGCGCTTATTAAATACATGATCGATAAAGGCACCCCGCTTCCATCAGACGCAGAGATAGAGGAATGCTGCACCTATGTTTGGAAAAAACTTTTCCATATTAAAACTGACTTTTGACGAGCTCGCCTACGACGTTAGCTGCAATTGAGAACACCGACTCCAGGGTTTTGACGCCCATTTTTTCAGCTATGGACTTAACCTTCGACCATACCTTGCCGTTCCGTATCTTCCCTAAGAACTCATGTCCTTTGGGCGTAAGATCGGCAATCAGCATCTTGTACGGAGAAGAGCCTTCCACCATCGTAAGAAGGTCTGCCTCAACACAGTAATTGACATGGTAAATCAGCTCGTCACTGCTGTATTTCCTCAGCAGTTCCTCTTGGTAGGGCCGCGGCGGAATAATTTCCATACCCGCCTTCTCCATAGATTCATTCAGCCCAATGTCAACAAAAATACAGAATTTGCGAAGTCCAGTATTATCCTCCACACAAAGCAGCGTGTCGCGAATACAGTCTAAATTCAGTCGCACAATATCAATCCTTTGGAAGAGTAAATGTCCTGGAAATGTGTGTTGTTTATTTTACCATTTACGCAAGGCGTAAGCAAGCCCCAATTTCATCGAAAGGAGGTGAGGCTGTGAAAATTCGTAAGTTCCGGGAGGCCGCGGGCTTGACCATGAAGGAGTTGGCGGGCAAAGTTGGCGTATCTGTCGCCACCGTGTCCCGCTGGGAAAACGGCGAGGATCTCCCGGCGGCGGGCAGACTTCCCCTTCTGGCGGGCGCCCTCGACTGCTCCATCGACGAGCTGTTCGGCCGCGACTCTCCCCCGGCGGCGGGCTGACGCCGGTCAACCTAATCCAGAAAGGAGGTGTACAGACATGAAAGACCATCCTACATCCTTTGACGAGCTGCCCATGGTCTTGACGGTCAAGGACGTTGCTGCGGCGCTGAACATCGGTTATAACAGCGCCTATGAGCTGGTCCGGAGCGATCAGATCAAGTGCATCCGAATTGGAAAGACCTACCGGGTCCTCAAGGATGAACTCCGGCAATTCCTTGGAGCGCCGGAGCCGTCGCAGCCACCACCTCTGCCGACGATCGGAAGCCTGCGGCGGCGGCACGGGAGAAGACCCAATACCTGACTCGACCATATCACAAACAGGAGGAAAACACCATGTCAGAACTGTCCCAAAACATCTACCGGACCGGGCGGATTTGTACCGGCCTCACCCAGGAGGCGGCGGCGGAGCAGATCGGCGTCGCGCCTGAAACACTCCGGGCCTACGAGAGCGGCCGGCGGATTCCCCCCCGGTGACGTTGTGGAGCGGATGGTGGTCTGCTACCGGGCCCCGGCCCTCGCCTACCGCCATCTCCGTGAAACCAGCGGCCTGCTCACATACGTGGTCCCGGAGCTGGAGGCCCGCAGCGCCTTGGAGTCGGCGGTCAGAGTGTATCTGCTGCTGTCCCGCTTCGCCAAGAGCCAGGCCGTGGACCGTCTGCTGGAGATCGCCGAGGGCGGCGTCAGCCAGCGGGAACAGGCCGAGTTCGAGCGCATCACAGCGGATCTCCGGGAGCTTGCCCGCCCCTGTCTGGAGCTGGATGTATTCTGGAGGACCGCCGGAAAGGAGCCGCTATGAAACGCGCAAAAAAAGACCGCCCCGAAGCGGAAACTTCGGAGCGGCGGTGTCCAGGGCTTCAGCCGAGGAACAAGGTCTATGCTTATTATAGCAAAATCTCGGCAAAATGCAAGCCCCAATCTGGACGGGGGAGGGGGTGCCCTCCCCATGTCCTGGGCCATGATATTGACCTATATCGGGGCGGCCGGGCTGGTGAGCCAGCTGGCCCGCCTGATCGACTGGATTGAGAGGAGCTGACGGCGATGCTGCAAATACTGACCTGCCGGATGGACATTGCCGAGAAGTACGGTGTTGACGCCGCTGTGTTCCTGCATAACATCGTCTACTGGACTCTGAAAAACAAGGCGGAGGGCAAGCATTTCCACGAGGGCCGCTACTGGATGCAGGCCAGTCTCAAAGGGATGGCGGCCCTTTATCCCCTCTGGTCCGCCCCACAGATCAAGCGGCTGATTGCCAAGCTGCGGGAGAGCGGGGCGCTGCTGGTAGGTGACTTCAACGAGGACCGCATGGTCCGCACAAACTGGTACGCACCCAGCGACGAAATCCTGACTCTTTACGAGGCATTCCCCATTGGACGAAATCGGAAAATGCAAGAGACGAAATCGTCCGCAGGTGGGACGAAATCGGAAAATGTTAATAAGGTAGAAGAAGAGTCTATAGAAGATATACCCCCCTTACCCCCCAAAGGGGGGAAGCGCGCGGGGCGCAAAAAGGACAAGTCCGTGCCGTCCTGGAACCCGGAGCGCTTCGAGGCGTTCTGGGAGTACTACCGGACCCACGCCCGGGGGGAGGACCGCCAGGGAGCGGCGAAGGCGTGGGACAAGCTCCAGCCGGACGACGCACTGATCGACACCATGGCCCGGGCCCTCCGGGAGCAGGTGCGGTCGGAGTCCTGGCAGGACGGCGTGGGCATCCCCTACGCCAAGACGTGGCTCAACAACGCCCGTTGGAAGGACACACCAAAAGCCCCGCATGAGCCGGAGCCCCCGGAGGAGGAAGGCAGGCAGTACGGATGGCACTGAAGAACCCCCGCCAATCGCTGGAGGCGGAGCAGGCCGTTGTCGGCTCTCTGCTGGTAGCCGGTACCATGGGCGACGCGGAAATCATCCGGGGACTGCTGTCCGCCGTCCATGAGGAAGACTTGCTGAACCCGGTGGACAAAGCGGTCTTTCAGGCCGCCCGGACCCTGTTCCGCTCCGGCGGCGCCGTGGACCCCATCACCATCCGGGACCGGATCGGCGGCCAGTACTCCGACTACCTGGCCCAGCTCATGGACATCACGCCCACCACCGCCAACTGGTCGGAGTGGGCCCGGATCACCCACGAGCAGGCCGCCGTCCAGCGGGCCAGGGCCCTGGCGGAGCCGCTGTCCCTGGCGGTGACCCTGGACGACTGCCGCCCTGTCAGCGCCCAGCTGGGGCAGCTCCTGTCCGACGGGCGGCGGTTGGATACCTGGACGGTCCCCCAGCTGCTGGACAGCTTTTTTGAGAGCCAGGACCCGGACGCCCCGAAGCCGGAGTATGTCACCTTCGGCCTCCAGGTGCTGGACGAGGGGAGCTACATAGAGCCGGGGGACGTGGTGGTCATCGGCGGCTACCCCAGCGACGGCAAGACGGCGCTGTCCCTGCAAATGGCGTGGCACATGGCCAGGAAATACCGGGTAGGCTTTTTCTCCCTGGAGACAGACCGGAGGAAGCTCCGGGACCGCCTCATCGCCCACGCCGCCGGCCTGGACCTCTCGGACATCAAGCGCCGGGCGCTGGATGACGCGGCCTGGGAGAGCCTGGCGAAACAACAGGCCGACCTCGCCAAGCGGGACCTGACCCTGGTGGAGGCGGCGGGCATGAGCGCGGCGGACATCGAGACCGCCAGCCGGGCCTATGGCTTCCAGGTTATTTTCATCGACTACATCCAGCTGGTGGTCCCGGAGGGGTCTTCGGGCGGGACCCGCAGCGAACAGATGGCGTCCGTCTCCCGGGCCCTGCACACCTTCGCGCAGAAAACCGGGACCCTGGTGGTGGAGCTGGCCCAGCTGACCCGCCAAGATAAAAAAACGGACAAGTACGGGAACGAGATACGGCGGGATCCTACCATGCACGACCTGAAGGAGTCCGGCCAGTTCGAGCAGGACGCAGACATGGTCTTGCTGCTCTTCCGCCCCGGCCCGAAGGACAAGGGCCCTGATAACCTGGAACTCAACGAGGAAAACCACCGCCTCCTGAAAATCGGCAAGAACAAGGAGGGACGCTGGGGCGACTGGGTGCTGTACTTCGACGGCGGGAAGCAGACTTTTTCCGTCGTGACCGACAGCAGAGGCGTCATGCGGAGGTTCCAGGCGGAGGGCCGGAAGGCCAGGGTACGCAATAAGCGGGACCCAGACCAGGTGGAGATCAAAGAGCTGGAAGGGGAGCAGAAGGACCTGCCGTTTTGAGGAGGACACATGAACGACGATTTGATTAGCCGATCCGCATTATTGGAGGCGCTTAAGCCCTTGCGTATCCAAGCTCTGGTTTTGCAGTACATTGCGGCTGCCCCGGCTATTGACGCCGCCCCGGTCGTGCATGGACAGTGGGACGGAGAGAGCGACGGCTATGCCAAAACCGATGATGGCGAAATGGCTCCGGTAATTGATGTCTGGTATTGTTCCAACTGCGGCTAGTGCATTGATGAAGGAATCGACGATGAGACCGTTTTACCAGACTACTGCCCCAGCTGCGGCGCAATGATGGACAAGCCCCTGCCGTTTTAAACAACACATACGCCGCCCCAGGGCGGCTGAAAGGATACGCTTATGAAAACCATAGCAATCTTAAACCTGAAAGGCGGGACGGCGAAGACCGTCACGGCGGCCACCATGGCCCGGTGCCTTTCGGCGGAGCATGACAAGCAGGTGGTGCTGATCGACGCCGACCAGCAGGGCAACCTGTCCCAGTACTTCGGCGTTACGGACACCAGCGGCTGCGGCAATACCTGGACCCTGCTGACGGACGGCGCCGGCTACTGGCCGGACTTCGTGACCCCGGCGGGGCCGAACCTGGACCTGATCCCATCCGGCATGGAGCTGGCCCGGGCGGACCTGCCCAACAGCGGCGCCAAGGTGACGCAGATCGAGGAGCTGCGGACGGTCCTGGCCGAGGACGGCGAAGATTACCTCATCATCGACCTGCCGCCCTCCCTGGGCCTGGCCTCCCAGGCGGCGCTGCTGGCGGCGGATGAGGTCATCATCCCCATCCGGTTGGACGTGTTCTCCACGGCGGGCATGGCGGAGCTGACGCGGCAGGTGGACTCCATGCGCAGCGTCAACCCCCGTCTCCGGGTGGCTGGCATCCTAGGCACCCAGTTCCAGCGGACCGCCGAGGAGCGGGAGATTCACCGCCTGCTGGCGCTGGAGTCCGGCCTGCCGGTCTTCCATACCCGGATTCGCATGAGCCCGCCGGTGCCCAAGAGCATCGCCGCCCGGGAGAGCATCCTGACCTTCAGCCCCCATTGCGGGGCGTCGAAGGATTACCGGGCCTTTGTGCGGGAGTACTTGGAGGGAGGCGAAAAGCGTGGGCTATAGTCTGGGAGACGTGCTGAAACAGCAGCTGAAAGGGACCGGCGAAAATGTGTCCAACTTGGACACATCCGGCGGCCGGGAGCAGATCGAGTACATATCCCTGGACCGGATCGACAGCGACCCGAGGAATTTCTACACGCTCTGCGATCTGGAGGAGCTGGCGGCCAGCATCGAGCTTGTGGGCCTCCAGCAGCCCCTCCGGGTCCGGGAGAACCCGGAGGCAGAGGGCCGGTTTATCATCGTCTCCGGCCACCGTCGCCGGGCGGCGCTCCAGAAGCTGGTGGACGAGGGCCGGACGGAGCTTCAGGAGGTCCCCTGTATCAGGGAGACGGCGGCGGGCTCCTCCGCCCTCCAGGAACTGCGGCTGATCTACGCCAACAGCGACACACGGGTCTTGACCTCCGCCGAACAGGCCAAGCAGGCGGCCCGGGTGGAGGAGCTCTTATACCTGCTCAAGGAGGAGGGGATGGAGTTCCCCGGCCGGATGCGGGACCAGGTGGCGGCGGCGTGCAAGATCTCCGCCCCGAAGCTGGCCCGGCTGAAAGTCATCCGGGAGAAGCTGGCCCCGGAGTACATGGCCCTTTTCGAGAAGGACAAGCTGCCGGAGCAGACGGCCTACGCCCTGGCCCGCCTTCCGGAGGATTTTCAGAGGCGCATGGCCAACGCCCTGTCGGATATCCCCAGAGGCAGCACCGTCGAGGAGGTGCTGAAGAAGTACAACGAGGGCTGGCGGTGGGAGCCGGAGCTCCAATGCCCGGACGGGAAGCCCTGCAAACGGGGGGACACGTTCCTTCGGCGGGACTGTGAGTCGGACTCCTGGAAGTCCTTCTGCGGCGGGAATACCTGCTGCCTGGAGTGCGAAAACGCGAAAGCCAGCTATTACCCATGCGAGCGCATGTGCTCCAAGGCCAAGGCCCAGAGGAAAGAGGAGAAGAACAAGAAGGATGAGGCGGAGTATAAGCGGAAGCAAAAGGCGGGCCGGGCGTACCAGAAGGAGACCCAGGTCTATGCAAAGCGGCTCCTCCCGGCCATTGACGCCGCCGGGCTGCCGGGAGAGGAAATTATCATCTGGCGTTGGGACCGCTGCGCGGTGGCCGATATTCGCCGGTGGGCCTCTGGAGAGTTCGACGACCCGGCGAAATGGAGCTGGGCGCGTCTGGAGCCGGGCGAATGCCAATATGAGGTGAAAGTGGCCACTCTTCTGGGCTGTACAACGGATTTCCTCATGGGCCTGACCGACGACTTCCGCCCCCCGGCAGCCCCGGAGCCGCCCACCCAGGAAGAGCCCGCCCAGGATGTGTCCAACTTGGACACATTGTTCGAGGTCGACTATATCCCCAAAGAGGACGCAGGGGAGGATGAGCCCCCTGTCCGGCGCGTCCGCTGGGAGAGCCGTGGCCGCACGCCGCCGGAGGGCAAGCCGATCCTCACCTATGCGCTGGACAACGACGGCCCGGTCTACCGCCCGGCCATATGGAAGGACGGACAGTTCAGGTCCCCGAACGGGAAGAAAGTCCTGTCCGGCCTCCAGTATACCAAATGGCTGGAGGTCCCGCCTCCCGCCTCCGGCGAGGAGTTCCAGCTGGAGCAAACGGAAGGACAGCTGGTAATCTCCGGCTGGATGCCTGGCGGGACGTTCCCGCGGCAGTCTTGCGAGGTGGTGGCGGCTTTCCGGCTGGCTGGAACGGACGGCAATCCCGACACATACCTTCAGCGCCTCTGCTGGTTCGACGGCATGAATTTCCTGTTCAAAAAAGGCGGTCCAACGTTCGACGCGGAGTGCATCCGCTGGATGGCCCTGCCGCCGGTGGAAGACGATGTGTCCAAGTTGGACACAAATACAGGTGAGGAGGAGCGCGCATGAGAATTTTGAAAACCGGGGACCCGTGTCCGCTCTGCGGACAGCCCATCCGCCTGGCGGACCCGGATGCCCTGCGGCTGCTGGCGGCTATCGCGGACATTGTCGGACTGCCGGACCCGGGGGAGGAGGGCTATGGCGATGGGAACACGGTTCAAGGCCCCGGAGGGAGAACTGCGGAGTAACCTGGGCCTGCTGGCCGGGACAGTCATCCGGGAACTGAGAATGCATCCCTTTTGGGATGAAGAACTGAAAGAGTTCCCTTGGAATTTTCATCCAGAGTGGCTAGAGTTTACGGTTCTATCCATCGTGGCCGGCGGATATCTCTGCCGGTATTCCGGGGCAGAGGACACCTTTGCCTGGCCTTCCTGGAAGAAGCAGCCGAATTACGGCTACATGAAAGATGGCTGCACGCCGGTCTGTTACTACGTCAAGGAAATGCCGTTGCCTTCACCCTACAAAAGCAAGCCGGGCTTCTCCCCTTTTGAACTCCGCTGTATTGAAATCGACGAGGCTGCGCTGTTGATCCAGGACCCGGACGCTTTCGCCGCGGCGGCGGCGGAGCCGGAGATGCACACGTGGGATGTCGGCGTCTGCTGGGAGAGGCCTTCCGAGAAATTCCGGGAGCAGGGCGGCTGTCCCTTCTATCAGGGGAAAACCCTCTCTGGAGATAGAACCAATATCCTTTGTGAGGCCGTGGCCCCTCAGCTCCACAGCTATGCAGCAATCAAATTCTGCGAGGAAGGCCGGAAAATCTATTGCCCGATCTGGAGGGCGAAGGGCGTAATACAAGATATGTCTAAGTGAGGAGATTTAAGAAGTGACCGAAATAGTGAAGTTTCGACCGGAGGAAATCAACGAGGCAATCGAGGGCCTGGATGGGTTGCGGGATATCATTGCCCCTCTCCTCAGACGCATCAATGGGGATGGCTTGGGAGAGCAGGATGCTCAGCAGTTCATCCGCCAGCTGACGCTGGCCAAGCACGCTCTTATAGCTATGGGTGATTTTCTGGAGGAAAAGATGTCCTCAGCGCCCTCAAACGCTCCGTTGACCCCGGAACAGCTCCTGGAGCTGGAGGGGGAGCCGGTATGGCTGGGCGGCTCGGGCTTGAATCGGTGGGATATTTTCACCGGCGGTTTGAAAGGCGGATTCGCTTGCTTCCTGCGCGGGGCCTTGCCCATGGAAACCATCGGAAGAACCTGGACACCATATCGCCGGAGGCCGGAAGCCCGTCCCGTGGAAAGAGAGGGACGCGAGTGAAAGAAACCAGCCCGCACATCGATGCGTTTCTCTCTTTCCTGCGTGACTGTGAACAGCAGTTTCACATGGCGGAAGCGGATGAACGGGAGGCCAACAACGAAACCCAGGACATCCTGCATAGTCTGGAGCTGGAGCAGCACAACTATCGGCAGTTCGCGGCGCTGGGGCGGGAACTACAGGAGGTCCGCCAGCGCCGCCGAAAGGCCAAGAACACGCTTGGCGTCACGGAGCCCGTTCTTCGTTGGTTGGAAGAAAACCGTGCGGTGGTCAAAAGCATGGAGCGGTTACTGGGCGATGTGCGCAAAATCGAAAACCGCATGGAGAACCGCATTTATGTGCCAAGGACAAACCGGGGGAGCAGCCATGAGGAGTAAGCCGTTGCTCCTCGCCCTCTCCCTGGCGCTCCTCCTGGGGCTGTGCCTCCGGCCTCCTCCCTGCTGTCCGCCGGAGGCGCCGCCTCCGGGCCCCGCCGTCCAAATCATTCCGGCTCCGGCGGAGCAGACGGCGCCGGAGCCGGAGGAGGCGGCCGAGCCTCCGTCGGAGATCCACGTCATCGAGGAGTGCGTCGTCACCTGGTACACGGCGGACACCTGCGGCAAGCCCCCGGACCACCCGGCCTATGGCATTACCGCCAGCGGGGCGCCAGTGGAGGAGGGCGTCACCTGTGCCGTGGACCCGGCGGTCATCCCCCTGGGCTCCCAGGTCCGCGTCCTCTACGCCGACGGGACCACGGGGACCTTCCGGGCCACGGACACCGGAGTCAAGGGGGAGTGGGTGGACATCTACACGCCAAGCTATGACTACGCCATCCAGTGCGGCTTGCAGAGGCTGACCGTGTGCTGGACGGCGCCGGAGGAGGATGAGCTATGAAAAAACAAAGCTGGGACACGGAAGCAGCCAGAGCCATGTACGACGCTGGAAAATCTGACCGGGAGATTGCCGAGGCGCTGGGGATCAGCCGGAACACAGTCTATCACTGGCGATTCGTCCAGAATTTGCCCTCCAACACCAGGAAGGTCGAGCGGCCGAAGGAGGCGGAGCCGAAAGCGCCGCCGCCCCGGCCCCTAACGCTCCCGGCTGATGGGGCCCCCGCCGCAAACCAGCGGAGCGTTTGCGGTGGGGAGAGGAGGAAGGAATGGAGCGGGCGGAGTCCTCGCCGTCAGGCGGGGACAAAGCGGAGCGGAATTTCTTTCTCCGAGGGTCCCGTGGAGCTGTCGGTGGAGCTGGACGGCCGCGCCTTTGCCCTGCGGCCCCCGGACCTGGAAGGTGCGTCATGTATTCACGCCTACGCCGGGCGACTTCTTGAGGACATGGGGCGGATCGCCGCGGAACAGGAGGAGGGAGCCGCCGATGCGTAAAAAAAAGAAAGCGCCCCGGATGTGCGCCCGATTCCACTGCGACAAGCGCGGGGACCGCTTCTGCTGCGCCGACTGCGCGGAGCGGAAGCGGGACCGATGCCGGAATCCCTGCCTCAATGATCCATCCCGCTGTGGCTTGGAGGACACGAAGAGTCCGGGGACTGAGCAGCTCATCCGTCAGCTCCTGGCAAGCGGAGGGCCGAAGCCATGAAGGGAAAGAAACGGCCCCTTCCCCGCCGGTCGCCAGGTTATGCCGACATGCTGAAGCTCCAAGCCGAGGCGAAGTCCCAGGGGGTCATAGAGGCGTTTATCCTTTTCTTCAGCATCTTGCGGGATAAAGAAGGCTTCGGCCCCAAGCGGCTGCGCCGTGTCCTGGACGCGTTGAACGAGCGCGCCGACAGTATCCAAAACGGCTATGTCACCATCCAGGACCTTCGGGATACCTTGAAGGAGGAAGCCGGGATAGAGCTGACTGTCAGCGGCGCAGGACCGGGAGGTGGGGCAAATGAGTGAGACGCCAATCTGGTACTGTGTGCGCCAGCGGGCGGGGCCTCTGGTAAAGGAATGCCGGGCCCTGCGTCCTCGCCTCAGCCCCTATGACAGCCCCTTTGAACGGGAGGAGAAGAACAAGATCCTCCGCCCTCCCCGGGACTCCTCTGTCTGCCGGACACGTATAGACCGGCTGGAACTGCGGCTGGCCCTGTTTGGCCACGAGGGCAGTTTCTACACGCTCACCTTTGATGAGGACCATCTCCCGGAGACGTTCCACGGCGTGGAGCTGGTCTGGCGGGCCTTTCTTCGGCAGCTCCGGCAGTGGCTGGGACGGTCCTTTGATTATGTGTACACCATAGAGGGCAGGCACGGGGATCACCGCTACCACTTCCACCTGGTCCTCCGGGACGCCGATTTCTCCCCGGCAGAGCTCCAGCACCTCTGGGGCCGGGGCTGGGTGGACGACGAGCCCCTCCTCCGGAGCCCGGGGGACAGCTTCCGCCGGACGGCCAAGTACATGCTGAAGGAGGCCACGGATGGCGTGGTCATCCCCATCGGGAAGCGGGTGTGCCGATGGAGCCGATCGTTGAACCAGGCTTTGCCGGCGGCGGAGTACTTCGAGGCCAAGAGCGGCGTCATCAGGATCCCAAAGGACGCCATGAGCCGGGGGCAGTACCAGACGGGCAACCAGTTCGGGGCCTATCGGTACGCCTGGCACATCAAGGCGCGGCGATAAAAACGGAGCTTTTATTTTAAATCAAAGAATCAATATACTTGTAATATAGTGCGTTAATTCACCAATCCCCAAAAACAGGAGGCGAGCCCATTGCAAAGCGGAGCGAAACCTGCTAAACTAGCTGTAAAGAACGGATGGGTAATCTGTCCGGTATGCAAGCAGCGAACTCATCAGCACGTTGGCCCGGATGTCGAGGCCAGAGGCTTGGAGCTTTGGTGCCATCGCTGCAAGACCGTCCATGTCGTGAATATCGTTGGTGGCCAGTGCTTCTTGGTTAGCCCGTGCCGATAGTCCCCTCTTCGGAGGCGGCTGTCGGGGCGGGCTTTTTGTTTTGCGTGGAGGTGATAGCCCACGGGAGACAGAGCAAAGCGGCGGCGGCCTAGGACAACGTGCAGCGGGTCCTTCCTGGGGCGGCCCCTGGTGCGGGGCTGGCGAAGCCCGCCTATTCCGTCCAGAAAAACGAGATTTTTCCAGGCGATTTCGTTTCGTTTTCCGGTGAAAATGGCGAGTTCTTATCCCCGTAGGGGGATAACGAGAAAAAAGCGGCCCGGGAAAAAGCGAAATCGGTCCCAGGACAAACGGCGAAATCATCAAAGCGCCCCAGAGGGGCCGGAAGGGAGGTCGCCATGGCGAAGAAAACAGGCGCCGCTCCGGCGGAAAAAGCGGCCATCCTGACCGCTATCCCGGAGTGGGCGGACGCGGGAGCCATCGGGGAACTGGTGGGCCTTAGCGAGCGGCGCATCCAGCAGCTTACCCGCTCCGGCGTGCTGGAATCCGAAGCCCCGCCGGGGCGCAAGGCCCGGAAATACCGGACCCGCGAGACGGTTCGGAAGTACATCGCCCATGTCCGCCAGAAGGCCCAGGACGACGCGGAAGGCGTTGCGGAGCTGGAGGAGCTGGGGCTGAAGAAGCTGCGGGCCGAAGTGGAGCTGAAGGAAAGCCAGGGAGAACTCCACCGTCTGAAGACGGCCATCGCCGCAGGCAAATACGTGGACACGGAAAACGCCGGGCGGGATCTGGCGGAGTTTCTGCGCTCTTTCCGTCAGTTTGCCCTGGACATGCCCGCCCGGGCAGTCCGCTCCATCCCGGGCCAAGTGGACGCGGTGACAGCGAAGGCCCTAGAGCGGGCCATGCGAACAGAACTGGAGGCTATGCTGGCGGCCTTCACCGACGCCGTCCTGGAGCTGGGCGAGGGAGGCGCGAAGGCTGGATGAAACCGTATGTCGCCCCGCCCATCTATGTTCCGGCATGGATCAAGAAGGCTGTGGAGGAATTACGGCCCAGGCCCCGCCTCCCGGTTTCCCAATGGGCGGAGAAAAACCGTGTGCTGCCGCCGGGCAGCCCGATCCCCGGCCCCTGGCAGAACCGTGTGACGCCTTATCTCACGGAGATCATGGATGCGTTCTCCAACGAGGACGCGGAGAAGATCATCTTTGTGAAGCCTACCCAGGTGGGCGGCACCTCCGCCCTGGAGAACATGCTGGGCAGTCTGATTTGTCAGGAGCCCGCCCCTGCCATGGTGGTTTACCCCACCGACACGCTGGTGGAGCGGACAGTGGAGGCCAAGCTGGAGCCCATGATCCAGAATACTCCGGCTTTGGCGGAAAAATATCAGAAACATGAGAGCACCTCCCAGCGGCTGAAGTTCCAAGGAATGACGGTCTATCTCTCCGGCGCCAACTCCCCGGCGAGCCTTGCCAGCACACCTATCTGCAAGCTGTTCCTGGATGAGGTGGACAAATATCCCGGCGCCTCCAAAAAAGAAGCTGACGCCATGAGCCTGGCCATTGAGAGAACGAAGGCTTATACCACCACTCGGAAGATCTTCATCACCTCCACGCCGACCCTGACCACCGGGAACATCTGGCGGGCCAAGGAGGAGGCCGACGAGGAACGGCACTATTTCGTTCCGTGTCCCCATTGCGGGAGGTTCATTGAGTTGAAATTTGCCCAGCTCAAATGGCCGGGCAAGGAGGAATGTCCAGACCGGACGGACCGGGCGGCGCGGGCCGTGTACTGCTGCCAGGAGTGCGACGGCGTCATTACGGACCGGGAGAAGCAGCGTATGCTCCAGGCCGGCCGCTGGCAGACTGTGCGGGGCTCCCACGGGAACGCGAAGAGCGTGGCCTATTGGATCTCCACGCTCTACTCTCCCTTTACGACCTTTTCTGAAATTGCGGACACGTTCATGAAATCGAAGGACGACCCAGAGCTCTTCCAGAACTTTGTCAACTCGTGGCTGGCGGAGCCCTGGGAGAACACGAAGCTGAAGACCAGCGTAGAGCTGGTGATGGAACGGCGGACCGAACTTCCCGAGTTCGTGCTGCCGGAGTGGACCCAGCTGCTCACCGGCGGCGTGGATGTTCAGGAAAGCAGCCTCTATTGGGTCATTCGAGCGTGGGGTGTGGGGATGACAAGCCAGAAAGTGGCCCATGGCCAGGCCCTCAGCTTTGCCGAGGTGGCCCGGGTGATGAACCTGGAATACGCCAAGGCCAGCGGGGAGCGGATGCTGGTGAATCTGGCCCTGGTGGACAGCGGCGACCAGACGGACCTGGTGTATGAGTTCTGTCTCCAAAACTCCGATTGGGCTCTGCCCTGCAAGGGCGTGCCCACCATGCAGTCCCACTACCGCATTTCCACCGTCAATAAAGCCGGAAGCCGGGCCAATGGGATGCAGCTTGTCCTGGTGGACGGCGGGAAATACAAGGATCTGATTGCTGCCCGGATGCGAAAACCAAATGGAACGGGTTCCTGGATGGTCGACAAGAGCACAGATGTTGAATATGCCGAACAGGTAACGGCGGAGCACAAAATTTCTGAACAGTCTGGTGGAAAGACCGTACAAAGGTGGGTGCCGAAGATGTCCCATGCGGCGAACCACTACCTTGACGCGGAGGTTTACACAGCGGCGGCGGCTGACCTTAAGGGCGTCCGAGCCTTGTGGCCGGAAGAAAAAGTTCCGCCCCCGCCCCGGACTGAACAAAAACCGCCTTCTACTGAAACAGAATGGATACCCAAAAATGAGAACTGGATATAGGAGGGGCTTATGGATGAATATTTGAGGCCCTCGGATCGGCTGGCCCAGGTGGACGCCGCGATCGAGGCGGTGCTGGCGGGCGGCCAGAGTTATAAGCTGGGAAGCCGGTCCGTGACTCGGGCGGACCTCAGCCAGCTCCGGGCCCTCCGAGAGGAGCTGGCGGCCGCAGCGGCTCAGGAGAGCGGCGACGGCCTGCTGCCCCGAACATGGGTGGCCCGATTCGACGGGAGGTGAGCGGCGTGAGCTGGCTTGACAACATGATCGAGGCCATCTCCCCCGCTGCGGCCTGTCGGAGGGAAGCGTCCCGGCGGATGCTGGAGGAAATGCGAAGCTACGACGCCGCCAGCGGCGACCGGATCAACGCGGGCTGGCGGGTGGTAAACCAAAGTGCCGAGCTGACGGACCGGCCAGGCCGGGATATTGTCCGGGCCAGGTCCCGGGACCTGGAGCGTAACAGCGACATTGCCCAGGCGGTGCTTCACGCCTACCGCAGAAACGTAGTGGGCCGGGGCTACACCCTCCGGGCCCTCACCGGGGATGATAAGCTGGACACCCGGCTGGAGAAGGCCTGGAAGCGGTGGACGCTGGCGGAGAACTGCGATATTACCGGAGAGCAGGGCTTCAATGAGATTCTCCGTATGATGGTGGATCGAAAGAAGGTAGACGGCGGCATTTTGATCCTCTTCCGCTACACCCGGGGCGGGCTGGTTCCCTTCAAGCTCCAGTGTATGGAGGTGGACGAGCTGGACAGTTCCCAGTCCGCTCCCCAGTATCGGGGGAACAAAGTTGTCGGAGGTATTGAATACGACCGCTACCGAAAGCCCGCAGGCTACTGGTTCCGCCAGTATGATCTGGAGGGTTACCAGGCCATGGCGCCGATGTTTGTTCCGGCGAAAGATGTTTTCTTTTACAAAAGTAAGCGCCGTCCCACCCAGCTCCGGGAGATGTCGGACCTGGCCCCCACCGTGACCCGCATCCGGGATGTGAATGAGTTCATCACGGCGGTTTCCATCAAGGAACGGCTTTCCGCCATCCTGGCGATCTTCATCAAGAAGCTGTTCCCCTCCGGCGGGAATATTGGGAGAGCCTCGCCGCCGGGCGGAGCGGGCAAGACGGATTACTCCTCTTTGCACGTGCATCCCGGCATGGTGGTGGAGCTGAATCAGGGAGACGAGGCCCAAGTCATCGACCCCAAGAACACCGCCACGGACGCGGCGGGCTTCCTCAAAACCCAGCAGGGGCTGATCTCCGCCGGGCAGGGATTAAGCTACGAGGCGGTGAGCCGGGATATGTCCAAATCCACCTACTCCTCCGCCCGGCAGAACGCCATTGAGGATGAGGCCACGTATACAGAGGAAATCGAGCTGCTGGAGACCTTCATGAGCGAAGTCTACGAGGCGTTCGTCATTTCCGGCGTGCTGTCCGGTCTGTTCTCCATCTCGGATTTCTGGCAGAGGAAGGAGACCTATCTCGCCCACTCCTGGATCAAGGCCCCCAAGCGATGGATCGATCCGGTCAAGGAGGCCAACGCCGACAAGACCGCCCTGCAAAGCGGGCAGAAGACCTTCCAGGACCTCTGTGCGGAGAAGGGAAAGGACTGGAAGGAAGCCATCGACGAGATGGCGGAGGCCGTGTCTTACGGCCGGGAAAAAGGAATCGACCTGTTGGGGTTGATTTATGGAATTGGAACAAAAGGAGGAAAAGACGATGCTTCGGACAATGGCGATGGAGCCGGTACGGGCGAAGGAGGAGAACAGCCGGAAACTGACGATTAGTTTTTCCAGTGAGACTCCCTACCGCCGGTACTTCGGCATGGAGATCCTGGACCATGCTGAAGGCGCGGTGGATTTGGGAAGGCTGAACGAGTCCGGCGTGCTCCTCTTCAACCACAACGTGGACCAGGTGCTGGGCAAGGTGCTGCGGGCCTGGGTGGAAAACAGCAAGGGTTATGCCGAGGTGGAGTTCGACACGGATGAGGACACGGAGAAAATCTTCGGGAAGGTCCAGTCCGGGACCCTGAAGACCACCTCCGTCCGCTACCAGGTGGACGCCTGGGAGGAGGTCAAAGCCGGGGCCGCGTCGGCAGACGGGCGCTTCCAGGGCCCCTGCCAGATTGCCCGGAAGTGGAGGCCCCTGGAAGTGTCCATCGTGTCCGTCCCGGCGGACGCCACGGTTGGCGTGGGACGGTCTGCGGAGACCGCTGGAAACGAGCCCCCGGATCTGTCTTTTTACGAGCGGCAGGTCCAGGCCAATATCAACAGATTTTGGGGGTAAGACGATGAAAGACAAATGGATCAAGCGGCAGCTGGAGATTCTGGCCGCGGCGAAAGCGGAGGGCCGGAGCCTGACGGCGGCGGAACAGGCGGAGTTTGACGATCTTCAGCGGCAGATCGAAGCGGAGGCAAAGCCTCCCGCCTCCGGCGCCCCTAATGGTGGGGAACGCGGTGCCGGAGGGATTGTGTCCAACTTGGACACAATCCCCGGCAGGGACGGAGCGGAGGTCCCCGAGAGCGGGGATGCCTCCCAGCGGGCTATTGAGGCAGAGAGACAGCGGGTCGGCGATATCATGGCCCTCTGCCGGCAGACCGGCATGGAGCCGGACCAGTACATCGAAAACGGCGACAGCATGGAAACCGTTCGGGCAGCGGCGGTGGAACACCTGCTCCATCACAGCGCGCCGGTGATTGTGGGCGCCCGAGATTCCGGCGCTGACAACTTCCGGGACGCCGCCCGGGACGCTCTGCTGATGCAGGCAGGGGTGGACGTGGAGAACCCCGCCCAGGGAGCGGAGGCCCTTCGGGGTATGTCTCTTCGGGACATCCTCATTGAGAGCCTGGCCCGCTCCGGCCAGGGCTCCACCACGGAGCTGCTGCGCCGCTCCCGGAATGATCTCTGGGACAGCGCCGCCCGGGATTTCCTCTCCCCCACGGCGGACTTCCCCGCCATTCTGGACAGCGCCGTCAACAAGGCCCTGGTCCAACAGTACCAGCTGGTGCCCGCCACCTTCGAGCTCTGGACCAGCAAGGGCTCCCTCTCTGACTTCAAGCTGACCAAGAACCACGAATACGCCCTGGGCGGCGGAGACTTCTACAAGGTCAACGAGGGCGGCGAGCTGAAGCACAGCACCCTCCAGACGGAGCTGCTGCCCAACCGGAAGCTGGAGACCTACGGCACCCAGTTCACCATGAGCCGGGAGGCGTTCATCAACGACGATATCGGCTTCCTGGCGGCCATGCCCGGCCAGTACGCCCGCAAGGCCAAGCGGAAGATCAACCGGCAGGTCTATGAACACGTCTACCAGAACCCCGCCATCTTCGACGGCGCGCCCCTCTTCGACGCGGCCCACCGGAACCTGATTTCCGCCGGGTCCGCTCCCAGCATCGCCGTGCTGGAGAAGATGATCCAGATGATGGGGAAGCAGGTGGACCAGTTCGGGGAAAGCATCATGGTGGAGCCCGCCTTCATCATCGTCCCCGTGGGCTTGGGCATGAGGGTCAACCAGCTCCTGGGCACAGCGGAGATCGACGTGGAGGGCATCGGCAGCCATGCGGTGAACGTGCTGAACACCCAATACCGGAGCAAGGTCCGGGTTGTGGAGGAAGGAACGCTGAACGTGCTGGCGGGAGAGGGCGCCTGCCCCTGGTTCATGGCGGCGGATCCCCGGCTGGTGAAGGGTATGCAGGTGGACTACCTGAACGGCGTCACCACTCCGACGTTCCGTCGGAGCGAGAAGGCCGGCTACCTGGGCTTCGTCTGGGATATCTGGATGGACTGGGTGGTAAACGAGGCGGACTTCCGCGGGCTCCTGCGGAACGACGGCGTGAAGCTGGGATAAGGAGGAAGCGACATGAAAGCGATCTATGTACAGCAAGGCGCGGCCCTGGATTACACGGCCGCGGCGGCCGTGAAGAACGGCGCGGTGGTCCCCCTGGGGACCCGAATCGGCATTGCCGCCGGGGACATCCCGGCGGGCGGGACCGGAACTGTCCATGTGGAGGGGGTCTACAGATTGGCGAAGTCCGCCGGTGAGGCCCTGACCATGGGCGCGGCGGTCTACTATGACGCGGCGGCGGATACCGTCACAGGCAAGGCCTCCACCGAGAGCGGGGCGGGAGACGCGAAAACCACGGTATCCCACATCCCCGCCGGGTACGCCGCCGCCCCGGCCGCCGCAAACGATGGGACGGCGCTGGTGAAGCTGCTGGGCTGAGAGGGAGGCCTGGTCATGAAAAAACTGATCGCGCAGCGGCCCATTCAGTATCTGGGGCGCTCTTATGAACGCGGGTCCCCTCTTCCTTCCAATGATCCCCTGATGACGGCGGCGTGGCTGAAAGCTGGCAGCGCAGCCTGGGAGAAAACAGGCCGGGAAGCTGTAGCTGCCGCCATTCAGGAGGCCGCCATGCACTCTAAAGTGAACGACATGGCGGCGGATGTCTTCCGGTCCTTGGGCATGATCCTCGAAGATGAGGCCGGGCATTTCGTGGGTGAGGAGCGTCTGAAGGAGCAGCTCTGCGCCCTGGCCCAGGATCTCGAAGAAGGAAAAGTCCTCGATACGGATTCCAACGGGCATTTCACTCGAACCAGCCTGTCCCGACTGACCAAGGCGGAGCTGCTGGACCTGGCGGAAGACCTTGGCGTGGACCTTGCCGGATGCAAGACCAACGCGGAGCGGGTGAAAGCCTTGGCCTCCGTCGACGCCGAAGCTGTTTCGGGGGCGGGGGGATCTGATCCTCTGCCGGAGAGTCCGCCGCCCGAGGCTCCGGCATGAAGACCTTCAAGGACGTTGTGGCCCAGGATATCCACAGCGTATTTCTGAACCTGGGGGAGTTCTCGGGGGAGCACCGGGTCAACGGCAGGTCCATGCCTGTACAAATGGACGAAAACGAGCTCCTGGACCGGGACAAGGGCCGGGATGCCCACCGGGACGGTCTCTATAAAGCCCGCCGTTTCCTGTTCGTGGCTGCGTCCGACTTCGGCCCCCGGCCCCCCATCGGCTCCCTGCTGGACCTGGACGGACGGCAATTCAAAATCACGGCCTGTACGGAGGAAGCTGGAATGTATTCCATCGAATTGGGGGCGGCGAGGACGTGAACATAGAACCTTTCCGGTTTGATGTGGAATCGGAAATCGAGAAGATCATCCGCCAGCTGCATAGTTTGCCGGATCAGATAGGGGCTCCCAAAGTTCTGGCATCCGCGCTGAATATGACAGCCAACGAAATGAAGCGGAAACTCGGCCTTAAGGTCCGAAAAAGATACGCCGTAACTGACACACGAGTCCTCAAAGACAAAAATCAGGGAGCGATGTTCCTGCAAAAAGCGACGGGGGCAAGCACGTTCGCGGCCTTGATCTCAAAAGGGCCCATGCTCGACGTCATGGCGTACATGACGCGCGCGAACAGCGATTCTACCGCGGCAATGCTGAAGGTGCTGAACAGCAGTAATTTGACGGCATTGGAAACCGGCGGAAGGAAAGCCTTTGTGACCACCTTTGAGAGCGGCCATACCGCTATCGTACAGCGGGATCCTTCCGGGCAATACTCCGCGCAAGGACAAAGTAAACGTGCGGAAAAGTATGGGCCGTATGCCGATATGACCAAGCTCAAAAAGCTGCTGGCTCCCGCGGTACCGTTCCTTTACGGCAAAAGCTATGAGGAAGCGGAGCTGGATTTCTATTCCATACTCCAAAAGCATATTCAGAGGCAGATTGAGCGGACTCTGGGAAGGAGAGCGGCCTAATGACACAGGAATCCCTCTTAGACGCACTGGTGGCGGACCTGTCGGCGCTGTTCCAGGACAGCAGAACGAGGTTTCCTCCTGAAAAGTCCTGGCCGGTCCAGGTATTCCCCCAGGACCTGCCCTTTCGGGAGGGCCCGGACGAGGCGGAGTGGGACGAGCCCCCGGACCCCTATGTCATCGTCCGCCTCCCCTCCGGGGAGCTGCCGAATCAGGACACTCCCCAGAAAATAGAGGCCGTGCTGGTGATCTGCGTCAAGGACCCGGCCCCAGACCGCCAAGGCTTCCGGGATGCGCTGCACATCGTCAACACGGTCCTGCGCCATTACGGTGAGAACGGCGTGGTGGGCGGACGCTGGGTTCTGCAATACCCCATCAAATGGGCCGCCCAGGAAGAAGATACCCATCCCTACTATTTCGCGGCCATGGCCCTCACCTTCGAGGGGCCGGCCATCTTTAAGGAGGTCCCCGAGACATGAACAAGAAGAAAGACCAGCCCGCGCCGGCGGAGCAGACCGGCCCGGTGGTCTACTGCGGGCCCACACTCCCCGGCGCGGCCCGGCAGTACACGGTGTACCGGAACGGCATTCCCAGCCCCCTGGCGGCGGCTTTGGAAGCCCGTCCGGCCCTGCGGGGTCTGCTCCTCCCCCTGGACCGCCTCCCGGAGGCCCGTAATGCCATCAACCGGAGGTCCGGCCCTATCTACAGCCTGTACCTGCTGGCAAATCGAAAGGAGGCTTAATCTATGGCCTATTTTCACGGCGTATATAATTCCGAACAGGACACCAGTCTGACCGTTCCCATTCGGGGCAGCGCAGGCATCCCGGTGGTGTTCGGTACCGCCCCCATCCACTTGGCGAAGAATCCCGCCAAGGCCGTCAACACCCCCCTCTTATGCTACTCTTTCCCGGAGTGTGTCCAGGCGGCGGGGTACTCCGACGACTTCAAAAACTTCACTCTCTGCGAGTCTATGGACGCCAGCTTCCGGGTCTTCAACGTGGCCCCCATCATCCTGGTGAATGTCCTGGACCCCGGCAAGCCCGCTCACGTCAAGACCTATGAGGCGGAGAATATCCCTGTTCGGGACGGCCAAGCCGTCTACTCCAAGCCCTATGTCCTGCTGGACAGCCTGGAGGTCAAGAACGGAGAAACCGCCCTGGCGGCGGAGACGGATTACGCCGCCGCCCGTGACGGTGATGGAAACGTGGTCTTGCTGCTCCTCTCCGAAGCGGCCAAGGCCGCCGCCTCCCTCTCCGTTTCCGCCAAGGGCCTGAACCCGGCGGGAGTTACAAAGGCGGACATCGTGGGCGGTGTGGATACCATCACGGGAAAGGAGACGGGCCTGGAGATGGTCCGGCAAATCTACCCGAAATTGGGCATGGTCCCCGGCCAGCTCCTGGCCCCCGGCTGGAGCGGGGACCCGGTAGTAGCCGCCGCCCTCCAGGCCAAGACGGATGCCATCAACGGCGTCTTCGAGTGCACCTGCCTGTTGGATATCCCCACGGAGGGAGAAAATGGGGCGGCGGTCTACACAGAGGTCAAAACCGCCAAGGAGAAGCTGGGGGCCTCCTCTACCCATGCGGCGGCCCTCTGGCCCATGGTGGCGGTGGGAGACAAGGTATACCACTACTCCGCAGTGTTTGCCGCCCTGACGGCATACACGGACGCTTCCAACGGCGACGTGCCCTATGAAAGCCCGTCCAATAAGGACCTGCGAATCACCGCCACCGTGCTGGCGGACGGGACGGAGGTGGTCCTGGATCAGCAGCAGGCCAACGATATGCTGAATGCCAACGGAATCATCACCGCCATCAACCAGGAGGGCTTCCGCTCCTGGGGCAACTCCACGGCGGCCTATCCTGCCACCACGGACCCCAAAGACCGCTGGCTGGCCGTCCGCCGTTTCTTCAACTGGGACGGCAACAACTTTATCCGTACCTATTTCCAGAAGGTGGACAAGCCGGGAAACACCCGCCTGATCCAGTCCATTGTGGACAGCCAGAACGTCATCGGGAACGGATACGTGGCCCGGCAGTACTGCGCCGGGTATCATACGGAGTTCCGCTCCGATGACAATGACATTGTGGAGCTGATGGCCGGCCATCTGACGGTCCGCACCTTCCTGGCTCCGTTTATCCCGGCGGAGACCATTGAGAATATCCGGGAATACGACGTGACCGCCCTGGAGGCGATGCTGATAGGAGGGGCTTAACCGATGAGCGTGAAAACGATTCCCACGAAAATCAACAAATACAACGTCTACAACGCCGGTGAACGGCTGCTGGGCGTGGGGGATGAGATGCCCCTGCCGGACTTCGAGAGCTCCAGTGAAACTGTCAGCGGCGCCGGCGTTCTGGGAGAGATCGACGACCCCACGGTGGGGTATTTCGGCAACCAGGAGTTGGAGATCCCCTTCCGGGTGCTGGACAAGGAGGCCGTGGACATGATGGATATGACCCGAGCCGTCCAGCTTACCATCCGGGGCGCTCAGCAGACCACCAACAGCGAGGGAGACATTGAGTTTCGTTCCATGCGGGTGGTGGTCCGGGGTCGGTCCAGCACGCTCTCCGCGGGCAAGGTGAAGCCCGGCAGCCCCATGGACACGAAGATCAAGCTGACCCTGCTGTATATCCTCATTGAGGTTGGCGGCGAGTCTATGGTGGAGCTGGACAAGCTCAATGAGGTATTCAAAATTCGGGGCCGGGATGTTCTGGCCAAGGTCAAGGAGATGTGCTGATGGAAAATCTGGAAAAGAAGGATGCCGCCCCGGAGGCGGCGGAGAGCGAGCTGATCCTGAAGCTCTCTAAGCCCTACGTCTTTGAGGGACAGCCCTGCACGGAGGTCGACCTGAGCGGACTGGAATCCGTTACCGCCGGGACGCTGGCACGGGTGGGCAAGACCGTCCTCCAGCAGGCCCCCACACTAAACCCGGCGATGCTGGAATCCACCATGCCGTTCTGCATCGAGATGGCGGTACGGGTGACCCAGCGGCCCTATGAGTTCTTCCGGGGCCTGCCTGCCCGGGACGGGATGCGGCTCAAGGCCATGGTCTCCGGTTTTTTCTACGGCGGGGCTGGGGAGGAATAGACCCCGGAGATATCCGCAAGGCGTGTGTCGCCCTGTCCCTGCATCTGCGCACCGGCCTGGACTATTTTGAAGGCCTGACGGTGGAGGAGCTGAACGAGACGGCGGAGATTCTGATTTCCTATCTGAAGGAGGCGGCGCGTCATGGCAAAGGGTAAGACCTATGAGCTGATGCTGAAGATCTGCGGCAAGATGGACAGCTCTCTGAAGAACGCCTGCATGGCGGCGGACAAAAACCTCCGCACCCTGGGCGGCGCAGCCAAGACGGCGGCAAAGGTGGCGGCGGGAGCCGCCACGGCCGCCGCTGGAGCGGCGTCTGCGGGGGTCGTGGCCGCAGTCAACTCAGGGAAGGAGTATCAGGCCCAGCTCGCCAACGTATCCACTCTGCTGACGGGAACCGAGGCGGAGGTGGCTGCCCGGACCGGAGAAATCGGGAATCAAATTCTGAAAATATCCAACAAGACCGGCGTTTCCACCGACAACCTGACCGACGGCATGTACCAGGTCGTTTCCGCCTTCGGAGACAGCGCGGACGCGGCCGGTCAGCTGGAGGTCGCCGCCAAGGCGGCCGCTGCGGGAAACGCTTCCACGGCGGACAGTATCAATCTGTTGTCTGCCGTGACCAAGGGCTATGGGGACACGTCGGCCGGCGCGGTACAGAAAGCGGCGGATTTAGCCTTCGCCACCGTCCGGCTGGGCCAGACCTCCTTCCCGGAGCTGGCGGCCTCTATGGGCAAGGTGATCCCGTTAGCTGGTACTTTGAAACTGGAGCAGGAACAGCTCTTCGGCGCCATGAGCACGCTGACCGGCGTGACCGGCTCCACGGCGGAAGTGACCACACAGCTCAAAGCCACCTTGCAGGCGTTTTTGTCACCCTCTAAAAATATGCAGGCGGCGCTTTCGGCCATGGGTTATGAGAGCGGGAAGGCTCTTCTCGAAAGCGAAGGGCTGCAAGGGGCCCTTGAGGCCCTGAAGGGCAGCGTGCAGGGGGATGAGCTGGCGTTTGCGAAGATGTTCTCATCTGTGGAGGCCCAGACCGCCGTCCTGGCTATGGCGGGCGCGCAGTCTGAAAACCTGGCCTCGAAAACAGCGGAAATGTACACGGCGGCCGGGGCGGTGGACACCGCCTTCCGGCGCCAGACCAAGAGCCTGGAATACACCTGGCAGACCATCAAGAACCTGGGCTCAAATATGTTGACCAAAGCGGGCACGGAAATCTTGCCCTATGCCCAGGAGGGGCTTACTTACCTGGCGGAGAATGTCCTCCCGGGCGTCTCTGAAAAACTCGAGGAGATCATCCCTCAGCTGGCGGAGGGAGCCAAATGGGCGGTGGAGCACCGGGGCCTCATCCTGGCCATCGCCGCCGGCGTGCTGACGGCCGTGGGGGCCTATAAGGCTTATAAGCTAGCTCTCGCAGGCTACAACGCCGCCATGGGCATTTACAAGGTCGTGACGGCGGCCAGCGCGACGGGCACCTTTACCCTGGCCGGGGCCATGACCGCCCTGAATATCCCGGTCCTGGCTGCCTGCGCGGGCATTGGCCTGCTGGTGGCGGGCGGTATCCTGCTCTATAAAAACTGGGATACCGTGAAGGCCAAGGCCGGGGAGCTGGGGGCGGCGGTCTCCGCCATATGGGCCAACATCGACGCGGCGGTCCAGAACGCCATTGCCGCCGTCTCCGCGCGGTTCCCGATTCTGGGCGCGGTCATGGAGGGCTGGCGGAAGAGTGTGGGGGACGCCTGGGCCAATATCCAGGCGGTCTTCTCCAACATCGTCAGCTTTATTGACAACGTATTTGCTGGGAACTGGTCCGCAGCCCTGGAGAATCTGGTCAACATCTTCGGCAACCTCTTCGGCGGCCTGGTGAATATGGCGAAGGCGCCCATCAACGGCGTGGTCTCCGCAATCAACTCCGTGCTGGGCCGCATCAACAATATTTCCGTGACCATCCCCGAGTGGGTGCCCGGCGTGGGCGGGAAAACGCTTGGCTTCAACCTCCCCACCATCCCCATGCTGGCGGCAGGCGGCATCGTCACCGGCCCCACGATCTTGGAGGCAGGCGAGGGCGGCGAGCCGGAGGCCATCCTGCCCCTTTCCAAGCTGGCGGCCCTGCTGGACGGGCTTCCCGGCAATGCCCCGGCGGGGGGTGCGGGGCCATTCCCGGCCCCGGACTACGATGGAGGCTCCAACAGCGGAAGTCCCTTCCCTGGCGGCGGAGACCGGGTTACTCTGGTGTTCAACTTCTATGGGAACGCGGGAAAGGCGGAGGCCCAGGAGGCCGCCCGCATGGGTTTCCAGGAGTTCAAAAAGCTCTACCGCCAGCTCCAGGATGAGGAGCGGCGGAAGAGCTTCCAGAGGGCATAAAAAGCCGCCCCGCGTGGGGCGGCGGAAGGATTCAGCGGGACGACTGGTAGAGCTGCGTAAGCCCGTCGGTCAAGACCTTGGAGAAGTTGACGTGCTGCGACTCGGCAAAGGTGTTCAGCCAGGCGGGGATCGTGCAGTTCTTCCGCACGGCGGCGCTGCCGTACTTTTCCGCATAGGCGTCCATGTCCAAGGAGAGGAGGCTGACAAAGCCTCCCTCCTCCGGGTGGATATCGCTCATGGCGCTGGCGGCGGGGGCGGAACGGCCGTCCTCCAGCTCATCCAGCACCCAGCCGGCAGCGGCGTCCTCGCCCATAAAAATGGCCTCGGCCAAAGTGGGCCCCTCCGTCACACAGCCGGGCAGGTCGGGAACCTCGACTGTATAGCCCCTTCCGTCTTCCCAGGGGGAAAAAATCGCCGGATACACAAGTTTCATAGACATTGCTTCCTCCTTCTTTATGCGATACCGGGGCGGGGCTTATTTCAGCCCCGCCTGCTTCCGAATGGTGTCCAGGGTCTTGGGGTGCAGGTCCCCTTTATGTTGTGGGATCGTGACCTTACCGGGCTTGGAGGGATGCTTGAAGTGTTTGTGGCTGCCGGTGGTCTTCACGTGATACCAGCCGTCCGCCCGGAGCTCCCGCTCAATTTCCAATGCTGTCATTCTCTCCCCTCCTCATAATTCTATTATACGCATAATGCGTATAAGTGTCAAGAGTTTTTTTCAGTTTTCTCACTATCTTTTTTGGAGGACCGCCATGGAAACGACCTACACCACCCGCCAGGGGGACGCCTGGGACGCCATCGCCTACCGTGTTTACGGAGCGGAGAGATATGCGGGCTTCCTCATGGAACACAATCTCCGCCACCTGGACACTTTCTCCTTCGGCCCTGGCGTGGTTCTTCAAACCCCGGAGCTCCCGGCGGACGATAAACTGGCGAACCTGCCTATTTGGAGGAGCTGAAGCGCATGAAGACCAGAAGGGCAAATGTGGACATTACCTGGAACGGCGCGGCGGTAACGACGAAGCTGCTGGGACGGGGATCGGAGATTTCTTACACGGACCCCGCCTCCGGCGAGGCGGACAGCCTGGACCTATCTCTCCACGACAGGGACGGCCTTTGGGCAAGAGCCTGGCTCCCGGCGGAGGGAGATACCCTGGAGGCGGTTATCCGAGTGACGGACTGGGACCGGGAGGGAGATCACCGCTCCCTCCCCTGCGGATCCTTCACCCTGGACGATTTCAGTTTTTCCGGCTGGCCCGTGGCGGGGACCGTCTCCGCCGTATCCGTTCCGGCAGACAGCAGCTTCCGGGAAACGGAACGGAGCAAGACCTGGGAGGACGTGACCCTCCAGGAGCTGGCCCAGGAGATCGCCGGGCGGGCCGGGGTGGCCTTGGCCTGGGACGTGGAGGGTCCGGGCCCTAAGCTGAAGAGCGTGGAACAGGCCCGGCGGACCGACTGTGAGTTTCTCAACGGCATCTGCGGGGACTATGGCCTGGTAGTCAAGGTCTACGCCAAAAAGCTGGTGATCTATGACCGGGAGGCATATAAGCAAAAGCCCCCCGCGGCGATGCTGACCCCAGCGGAGCTGCTGTCCTGGAATTGGAAAACCAGTCTCACTGGGACCTACACCGGCGGGGAGTACGCCTACACGGACCCCATGTCGGAGGAAGAGATCAGCGTCAAGACCGGCAAGGGACCTCGGCTGCTGAAGCTCTCCGGCAAAGCGGACGGCCCCGCGGACGCGGAAAAGAAGCTGAAAGCCGCCATCGCCTCGGCGAACCACGGGCACACCACCCTCTCCATCTCCCTGCGGGGACGACCGGACCTGGCGGCGAGCCAATGCGTCCAGGTGGAGGGTCTGGGCCGCTTGAGCGGCAAATACTTCATCGACAAGGCCGTCCACCATGTAGGCGGCGGCTATACCACGGATTTAGAGCTTTCTCTGGTGGAGTGAGGAGGATATATGCAGGAGGAAATACGGCTGGGCAAGGTGTCCAGCCTGGACCCGGCGGCAGGGACCGTCCGGGTGGTCTACCACGAAAAGGACGGCGACGTGACCCGGATGATCCCCATTCTATCCCCGGTGTTCTCCGGCCTGTACAGTCTTCCGGCGGTGGGGGACCAGGTGCTGGTGCTCCACCTCTCCAACGGCTCTGAGGCCGGGGTTGTGCTGGGCCGCCCCTGGAGCGATAAATTTCCCCCGCCGGAGGGGGCGGAGGGTCTGGTCCGCTTGGACATGGACCGAAAGCCGGGAGCGGCCACGCTCCGTTACGACTCCAAAGCCAAGGACCTGACTCTCCACTGTGACGGAACCTTAAACATCACGGCGGGCGGGGCCATCGTCATCAACGGAAAGACCATCGATCTGAACTAGAGAGGAGGCGCGGCAATGCCGCAGGCGGCAAGGCTTCATGACCAGGTGGATGGGACCACAGCCGGGGAGCACACCGGGCATATCCCGCCTCACGGGCCCATTCCCTTTACCGGGGAGATATCGGCGAATTGTTCCCCGGACGTGCGGACCAACGGGCGCCCCGCCGCCTTCGTCACCAGCGTCACCACAGAGCGGGACGCCTGCTGCGGATCCAGCCGGGGAATGATTGCCGTGGGCAGTACCACGGTGCGGATCAACGGCATTCCCTCCGCCCGGATCGGGGACGCACTGGCGCCCCATAACGGCGCGGGGACCGTCACCGGGGGAAGCCAAGACGTGAGGATTGGAGGGTAAATCATGGCAGTTGGTTCCCTGGGAAGCAGCATCGTCTTCACCGTCAGCGAGGGCCAGGTCCTCACCTTCTCCAACATGACCCGGGAGACCGCCGGGCGCTGGGCCTCTCACGAGGCCATGGGCGTGAAGCCAAAGGCCGAGTTCTTAGGCCCGGATTGCCAGAAGATTACCCTGGACATCCAGCTTTCCGCCACTCTGGGCGTCCGGCCCCGGCGGGTCCTGGAGACCATCGAGGATATGGTGGAGAGCGGCACGGCGGAGTATCTCATTATCGGCAGCCGCCCCGTGGGACGGAATCCCTTCCGGGTCACAGCGTCCAGTGAGGCTTGGGATACCATCTATTCCGGTGGTGAGCTGGCCAGGGCGAAGGTGTCGCTGACATTGGAGGAATACGCATGAGCGATTTATTTGACTTCCAAATAGAATTTATCGGCGGCGGGGCTAAGGAACTGGACCGCCAGCTGGCCCTGCTGCTGTCCACGCGGGAGGGCTCCGTCCCCCTGGACCGGGAGTTTGGGCTGGATCTGAACTTTGTGGACAAGCCCACAGCCGCCGTCAAGTCCCTCTACACAGCGGAGGTGACCAAGAAGGTGGCCAAGTTCATTCCCGCCCTCCGGGTCCGGGAGGTCCTCTGGACCGCCGCGGCGGAGGGACAGCTTAGGCCGAAGGTGGTGATCGCAGGTGCCTAACTATGTACAAAGCTCTCCGGAGATTTCCTTCATCGAAAACAAGAGCGTGGAGGACGTGCGGACGGAGATGGTGGCGGATTTTGAGGCCTACATGACAGAGGCGGAAGGCCGCCCCATCCGCCTGGATCGCGCCAGCGTCCATCGGATGATCCTCTACGCCGCCGCGGCCCAGATATACCAGGCCATGCAGTATGTGGATCGGGCGGGGAAGCAGAATCTGCTTAAGTACAGCTATGACCGATTCTTGGACAACCTGGCGCTCCTCAAGGGCGTGGTCCGCCTCCCCGCCGCCAAGGCCTCCACCACCCTGCGCTTCACCCTCTCCGCCGCCAGGGAGAGCGCCGTGGGTATTCCCACCGGGACCAGAGTCTCAGACGGCGGCACCGTGTTTTTCGCTACAGAAGCCTATCTGGAGATCCCAGCCGGGAGCCTGACGGGAGAGGCACGGGCCGTCTGCACGGTCCCCGGCCTTTCCGGCAACGGCTTCCGACCAGGAGAGCTGAAGGTCCTGGTGGACCCCGTGCCCTACGTGTCGGCGGTGGAGAACCTGACGCTGACCGAGGGCGGCGCAGACACCGAGAGCGACGAGGACCTGGCGGAGCGGGTCTTCCTGGCTCCCAGCGCCTACTCCACCGCCGGACCGGAGGACAGCTATCGCTTCCACGCCAAAGCCTACAGTCCCGCCGTAGGAGACGTGGCCGTCACCAGCGACCAGGCGGCGGGGCGGGTGGATGTGGTCTTCCTGCTGGCGGACGGCTCCAGCCCCGGCCCGGATATGGTGGCAGGACTCCAGGCGTACCTGAGGGACGACAGTATTCGGCCCATGACGGACCTGGTGGTGGTCGCCGCGCCGGAAAAGGTCCTCTACAGCCTGGACCTTACCTACTACATCAACCGCAGCGACAGCGGCCGGGCCCTGGCCGTCCAGGCAGCGGTTTGGACGGCGGTGGATGGCTACGTCCAATGGCAGCGGACCATTGGCCGGGACGTGAACCCCTCCAAGCTGCTGTCCTTGGTGGTGGAGGCAGGGGCCAAACGGGCGGAGATTACCGCCCCAGCCTTCACCCGGGTGGCCTCCACCGCCGTAGCGGAGCTGAATGGAGAGCCCCAGGTCCGTTATGGAGGGCTGGAGGATGATTGAGCTGCGGGGAAGCCGGTTTACCGGCATCCTGCCGGAGCATCTGCGGAACCGGGAAACGGAGGCTCTGGCCTATGCCGTGGGGCGTCAGGTGGACAAGCTCCTGGCTCTGGCGGACGGGGTGCCCTTTTACGCATGTCTCTCCAACGCGCCGGAGCGAGTCCTGGATCACCTGGCGGTGGAGCTGCGGACCCCGGCCTATCGGGAGACGTTCCCTTTGGAGGTGAAGCGGGCCCTGATTCAGGACTCTCTGCTGGCTTACGCAAAGATGGGAACGCCGTCGGCCATCAACCGAACCATTCAGTCCATCTTCGGTTTCGGCTACATAGAGGAGTGGTTCGACTACGACGGAGATCCCCACCACTTCCGGGCCATCATCGGCCAAGAGGAAGACGATGCGGACCAGGCCCAGGTAGAGGAGTTTACTCGCCTCTTGGGCGACGTGAAGCGCCTGTCCAGCTGGCTGGACCAAATGGTGGTCGCCTTACGGCGGTCCTATCGGTATGAGCTGCCCTTCCGCTTCGGCGGGGCTGTGGGAACCGATCTGAAGGGAGACACAATGAGCGGCGAGCGGTTCCAGGCAGAGATCCCCGTGGCTTATGGAGCCTTCGCTTCCACCCGCCTGGCGGAGAACACGGGCTCCGGCACGTTCTGCCAGTCCCACATACGGCCCAAGCGAATTGAGGAATAGGAGGAATGAGCTTTGACGAATATCCAAGACGGCTGCTTTGCCTGCGCCCCTTGCCGGGCACTCATCGCCAAGGTCCTGGCGGGCCGCTGCCAGATGCACTACACCCGGGCGGCGGTGGGCAGCGGAACCATCCCGGAGGGCGTCCACCCCAGGGACCTGACGGAGGTCCCCGGCTACGTGATGGACGCCAAGATCTCTGCCGTGTCCAACCCGGTTGACGGTGAGTGCCAGGTCGGCGTTCAGATCAACAGCGAGAAGGTGTCAACAGGTTTTTTCGCCACGGGCGTCCTGCTCTACGCCAAAGACCCGGACGAGGGCGATGTCCCCTACGCCTATCTGCGCATGGAGGATGGCCCGGAGTGGGTCCGCCCCGCCAGTTCCCTGGTTGGGAAGCTGGTTACCTTTGATCTCATTGCCGTGGTTGGGGACGTGAACGAGGTCTTTGCGGACATTGACCCAGACTCCATTCTAACTCGGGCCGCCGCTCTGGCGCTGCTGGAGCAGCATGATGAAGATCCGACGGCCCACGCCGCCCAAGGCTCCGCCGTCGTGACCTTCACGGAGGCGGACTGGGGTCCTCCGGCCTCCTGGACGCCGGAGGAGCCGGCGGGGGGAGAAAATGCCGCGAGCGAAGCCACAGAAGGCGGGGCCTCGGAGACGCCGTCCGCCTACGACGGCTCCCTGGGCTATGAGATCGCCATCCCCGCGTCGGCGCACAAGCGAAGGAGCGGCGATTTCAGCTTCCAGGTCTTCCATCTGGTGGAAGGCACGTACATCACCAACACCTGGGCGGCCTTCGGCACGGGGGCCCGGTATGACGGGGAGGCCGGGACCGTCACACTGGAGAGCGCGGACCCCTATCCCGGGAAAATATTATTTGTAGGCTGAAAGGAGAAGTTCTATGAGCGTACCATTCGGAAAGCACTGGAAGATCGACGGCCTGATCGCGGGCCCCATCACCCGCCGCGGCGGTGTGAACGGCAGCTACTCCATTCTCTTTGAACGGGCCAACGGCGCTACCATTGAGAAAATCGAGGCCATCCACTGGGAGAAGCCGAAGATCCAAGAGCTGCCCGGAAACCGGGGCCTCCCGGGCCTCCCGGAGGGCTACGGCTTTGAGCTGGGGAACATCGAGTACCACCACGGCACCGGGCATTTTGAGGTGACGGTCTCCACCGCCAAGCAGTACCTGGGAGACGTCACCGGCTACCAGGCCCGGATCGAGGAGCTGGAGGGCCAGGCCGAGGCGCTGTCCGGGCAGGTGTCCGAGGCCCGGACGAAGGAAGCGGAGCTGGCCTCCGCCTATGAGGAGGGAGTGGAGAGCAATGGCTGACGTCCATACGCTGGCGCTGGACGCCATGAGGACCAAAGGCGCGGCGGACGCCGCCGCCCTGTCCGCCAAGGCCGTGGCCGGAGAAGTGGACGGGACCTATCTCACCGCCCACGCCGGGGAGGTCCCCACCTGGCGGCAGCGGGACTATACGGGCGTGCCCGTCGGGACGCCTTACAAATGGCAGGGCCGCGTCTACAAGCTCTGGCAGGCCCACGACGCCACGGCGCAGCCGGACTGGAGCCCGGACAAGGCGGTTGCCCTCTGGGACCTCTGCCACACCAAGGACCCGGCCCTGGCCACGGACTACCAGCCGCCCCAGGGCACGAGAGGCCTCTGGCAGACCGGCGAGTGCTGTGTCCAACTTGGACACATCTGGCGCTGCCTCGCAGAGGACAACGCCTACAGCCCCTCGGAGCTGCCGGAACGCTGGGAGGACCTGGGCCCTGTTGGAGGAGAGGAGGCGGCGGAATGAAGAAGCAGCTCGGGATCTAAATCTGAAGGAGGCCTCCATGCTGTTGAGTGAAATGTCGGTGGAATACAGAAGAAGCCAGATTGCCCTCCGCACCCGTATTCGAGAGCTGCGGGAGGCCGCCAAGGCGGCCGCAGACCCCGGGGACGCGGCGGCGTTTGAAGCCAGAGCCAAAGACCTGTATCCACTCTACCTGGAGGCCAGAGCGCTGGCGGAGCTCACGGCGAGGTACTACGAAAGGAGCTATCATAAGAATGAAAGGTTCTCGTTATGAAGGCCCCTTTAGTACCCGGGCCAGTGAGTGGATCGGCGACATGGCGGTGTGGCACCAGAAGAACGACCCGGACAACAGCGAGCAGCGCGAGCGCCTGTTCCGCAATCTACACAAGGTCATACGGGACGAGCTGACCCCACGCCAGAAACAGATGGTGGAGATGTACTTCTTCCAGCAAAAGAAAATCCCCGCGATTGCGGAGGAGCTTGGCCTCAACCGCTCTACCGTCAGCCGCACACTTAACAGAGGCATGGGCCGTATTCAGAAGTACCTCAAATATTCGTTATAACCGGAAGCAAAGGAGAGATGTGACATTATGAGCGACGCGGTGCTGGTGGCGCTCATCGGTCTGGCTGGCTCCGGACTGGGGTCCGTGCTGGGCATCCTGGTGAGTACCAAGCTGACCCAATATCGGCTGGAGCAGCTGGAGAAGAAGGTCGAGGTCCATAACAAGGTCATCGACCGGGTATATAAGCTGGAGGAGCGCACGGAGCTCCAGGAAGAGAAGATCAAGGTGGCCAACCACCGCATTGAGGACCTGGAGCGATTCCACAAGCCTAGGCAGGAGGCAAAAGCGTGAGGCCGCCTCCCTGCCCCCCCTGGCGGTTCTCCTGGCGGCCGGAAGCGCCGGCTTGGTATCCTTCCCCGGCAAACGGGGAAAGCGCCCTGCGGCCCGCTCACGGGCATACAGGGCGGTTGAGAGTAAAACGGGCCGGTTTACAGTAAGTTGACAGTAGGAGGTTAGGTATGAGGGGGAAACGCCGGAGGGAGGCCAAAACCTCCAATGTCATCCTGCTGGCACTGGGCCTCTTCGCCTTTGGCTTCATTGCGGCGATGACTGTGATTTTCTGTGTCAAGGGAAGCGTCCCGGACACCCTGATCCAGTACACCCTGGGAGCCGGGGGCGTGGAGGCCCTGCTGCTGGCGGGCATAAAAATTTCGAAGGTCATTTCCGGGACTAGTTCCGGGGAAGAGGAGGAACCGTATGGACAAGAACATCTCTAAGCGGCTGGGAAATCTTTTAAGCGTCAAGTCCCTGGTGACCCTGACGCTCACCGGCGTGTTCGCCTATATGGCGGTGGCCGGGACCATCAGCCAGGACTTCATGACCGTGTACGCCGTGGTCATCGCGTTCTACTTCGGTACCCAGAGCCAGAAGTCCCAGGACGCGATGGAAGGCCTGGGTAATGGCAGCGGCTGAAGTCGTAGTAAAAGCCCCGGGCGCCTCAAGCGTCCGGGGCTTGATTCCTGCCAGTTCGGCTGTTCTTTTTCCCTGTAGTTTCCCTTTAGAGAGGAACCGTGCCTATGAATATGGGGCATAAAATAACACGAAAAGTTCCGACTTCCCAAGCAATAGGCAATGAACTAAAGCGTTCAATATAAAATAAATGATGAAACGATAAATCAAGTTTGCCCCGTCCGGCGAAAAGTATTTTCACCGGACGGGGCAAATTCCTTTCCTGCGCGCTGGGGAACGGATGTAGACGCTCAGTCCTCAAGGTCCTCGCTGTTCTCTGAGGGCTGGGAAGGCTCCAGGTTTTCCACGTGGGGGATGGACGGCTGTTCCGGGACCATGGTGGTCCGGCCGTTGAGGCGGCCGCCGTTTTCTATGACAAAGGAGATCGTGGTCACATCGCCGTTGATGGTGCCGGTGCGCTCCAGCTGGACGTGGTCGTGGGAGATGAGGTTACCCTCCACCTGTCCGGCGACGCGGATGACGTCGGCCTCCACGGGACCTTTTACTTTGCCGGTGGGCGTCACGATGACATAGCCCTTTAGGTTGACTTCGCCTTCCACGGTGCCCTCAATCTGTACCACGCCCTCGCCGCGGAGTTGTCCGGAGACAATCAGGTCCTTGGCAATGACGGTGTTGCTTCGGGGCTCGGGAAGGTCGGGAATGTCGCCGCTCTCCCGCCGTTCATGCTCGGTTTGAGACTCCATCGCGGGGGCGGTTTTGGGCGGTCCTCCAAAAAAAGCCATTTCATTCACCTCATTTGCGAAATTAAGGTTAGTATACCATAATACGGCGGGGATTACAAGGCCGAACGGGGGACAAACTCCTCGGGAGGCTGCCAAAAAAAGGAGGCGCGTTTTGGGAGGGTGGGGGAGAAAGAGGGGAGAATGGGTCGAAGGGCCGTCAGTTCCGTTTCAGCCGGATCATGTGGATTCCCAGCGTCAGCATGGGCAGGGCGAAGAGAAGCATGGCTCCGTAGCAGATGGCGCCGTAGCCCTTGTCGATGAGCTCCGTCAGCCCGAAGGTGGAGACGCAGATTCCCAGGGCCGTCACCGCCCCGGTGATGAGAGGCCTGGCCAGCCACGGCCAAGAGGAACCGTCCGTGGCAGACCCGGCGGGAGAATGCCGGGCTGGCTGAAAGGACCGGCCCCGGAACAGAGCCTGCTCAATCCGGTCCTCCAAAGCCTTGATGAACCCGGCGGCGGTTTCGATCAGCGTGCCGAAGAGAGCGATCTCAAAGAGGACGTAGAGCCAGGGCGTCTCCAGCCGCTGGAAAATGGCGGTCACCGGCGTTTCGGAAGCCAGGGAGGCCGGGAGGTCACAGCCCATGGCCAGCAGCAGCGGCAGGGCCGGAGCCGCTCCCAGGAGCCCGGCCAGGACCCCGCAGGTCACGGCCTCCCGGCGGGTCTTCAGGTCCCGGAGGGTGTAGAGGATCATGGAGACGCAGATCAGATTATAGGAGGCGTAGCGCAGGCCGCTGAAGAACCAGCCGGAGCCGATTTCCGCCCTCCGGAGCTCGGCGGCGACGGCGTCCCCAAAGCGGAGGAAAACGGCGGCGAAGAACAGGAGAAAGACGGCATAGAGCACGTAAGCCCAGAGGGACAGGGCCTTTTCAATAGCCTCCGTGCCCCTCAGGGCCAGGAGGACCACGCCGAGGGAGAGAAGAGCTACCCCCACCCAGGGGGGCAGGCCCGTCAGACTGCGGACCATGGCGGCGGCGGTGGCGTTGACCACCCCCAGGACCAGGAGAAGCATGGCGTAGAAGCAGAGATCGTAGAGAATCCCCGCCCGGCCCAGGAGGCGGCGCATCATGGAGCCATAGTCGTAGGTGCGGAAGACCCGGGCGAACTCAAAGGTAACGGCGCAGAGCAGTGCCCAGCCCGCCGCCGCGGCCCCCAGGGCCAGCACCCCTCCCAGCAGGCCGTAACTGCCGAAATACCGGGCAATTTCCGCCCCGGTGCCGTAGCCCCCGCCGATCAGCACGGACTGGAAGACCAATCCGGGGGTCAGGGTTTGGGTCCACCGTTTGCTCATTCGCGAAGCCTCCTTGTCCCTTTGCCACATACATATGCGAAGGGAGGCGGTGTATGCGGGAAAATTCGCATAGGGGACAAAGGGGTGGACATAGGGCTAACCAAGGCATTCCCCTTCAGAGAAGGCTACTATAGGGAAGAAAGATTAACTATTAAAAGTCAACCCCCAAAATGAAGGGAGGCGGAAAAAGTT
>CAMXKT010000006.1 GCA_947244595.1 uncultured Oscillibacter sp.
ACCGCGGCCCGGTGCATCCCCCGGCCCGTGGCCCCGCCGTGGGCGCAGAGCCAGGCCCGGACCAGCAGTTCGAACACCGCGTCCCCCATGTGGGCCAGGCCGATGGAGCTGATCTCCAAAAGCCGTTCCCGGCCCAGCTGGGGCTGAAAGTAGTTTTCCATCTCGTACTCCTTATTTGGCAAGCTCCGTTGACAAGCGGGCGAAGTCCTCCAGCGTGAGTTTTTCTCCTCGAACGGAGGGCGAAAGGCCGCAATCCTCAATGGCCCCCTGGACCGCCTCCCGGCCTTTCTCCGGCAGCGCGGCGGCCAGGCTGTTGGCCAGGGTCTTCCGCCGGAGCAGGAAGGCCCCCCGGACCACTCGGAAGAAAAAGGCCTCGTCCTCCACCTCCACGGCGGGCTTCTCCCGCCGGACGCAGCGCAGGACGGCGGAATCCACCTTGGGGGCCGGGACAAACTTCTCCGCCGGGACGTCGAAGAGGACTTCCGTCTCGCAAAAATATTGCAGCCACAGGGTAAAAGCCCCGCCGCCGCCGGACCCCTGGGGCGCGGCCAGCCTCTGCGCCACCTCTTTCTGGAGGAGGACGGTGATGCTCTCAAAGCAGGCCGCCTCCACCAGCTTCGTCAGCACCGGGGTGGTGATGTTGTAGGGCAGGTTCGCGCAGACCAGGGGCCGGAGCCCAGCGAATTTCTCCGCCGCCAGGGCGGCCAGGTCCAGCTTCAGCGCGTCCCCGGGGACGATTTCCACGTTTTCATAGGGGGCCATGGTCTCCGCCAGCACGGGGAGGAGTTTTTTGTCCAGCTCAATAGACACGACTTTCCCCGCCCGCCCCGCCAGCTCCGCCGTCAGGCAGCCCACGCCGGGGCCGATCTCTAAAACGCCGCAGGCCCCGTCCGCCTGGGACGCGGCGGCAATGTCCGCCGGGACGGCGGGGTCGGTGAGGAAATTCTGTCCCATGGACTTGGAGAAATGGAAGCCGTGCCGGACCAACAGGGCCCGGAGGGTCTCCCGGTCGCAGAGGTTCATGGCTCGTCCGCCTTTCAGTTTGTTTTTCGCGGTGAATCCGGGTCAGCCGTTTTCGGTGGAAATGCGGATGAAGGACTGAATCAGCCAGCGGCCATCCTCCTCCCGGAGAGTCAGCTCGTTGATGACCTCGCCGCCGTCCCCCCAAACAGGCTCAGAGCGGAGGTGGACCGTATCGCCGTCCCGTGCGCCCTCCGCCGCTTGGAAGGAGCCGGGCCCGTAGTCGCTGGTGAAGTTGTAATACGAATCGTAATCAGATAGATAAAGAACACTTTCCGTATTTTTCAAGTCGGCGGTGGTGATTCCGGCGTAGGTCTCCAGGGTCCTGTCCACCGCCGCTTTTGAGATACGGTGAACGGGCACCGGCAGGCCGCCGGGGCGATTCTCCCACGCCTCCAGCGATTCCTCCGAAAAGGGAAAGCCCGGCAGGGCCGCCAGGGCCTGGAATTCCTCCCCGTCGCCGTCCTCCAGATCGGTACTCTCCACAAAGTAATACCGGAGGAATTCCTCAAAGTCCAGCTCCGTCACGTCCTCGTAAAAGCTGGTGAAAAAGCAGCCCAGCTCCAGGGCCTTTTCGCTGCCCGAGGCGTAGCTGTTGAAGGCCTCGTTGGCCCGAGCCAGCTCCTTCGCCGTCAGGGGCGTTCCCTCCAGGGGCGGCAGTCCGGGGGCCGGGTCCTCCGGCGGGTCCTCCTCCGGCTGAGCGGGCGGGACGGTCTCCGCCGGGTCTTCCTCCGGCTGGACGGTCTCAGGGGGGTCCGTCTCCTCCGTGGGGGCCTGTTCCGCCCCGCAGGCCGCCAGGCCCAGGATGCAGGCCAGCAAAAGCAGTATCAGAAAACGGTTTTTCATAGGGTCCTCCTTGTCCGTTCCGGCGCCGCAATTTCAAAGGAGAGTATAACACAACGCCCCCGGCGATTCAATTCTTTTTCGGGAACAAAACCGGCCTTGCGTTTTCCGCCCCGTCTGCTATACTGTTCCTATCGGAAAGGAGGCATCCCCCCATGACTCAGATCATCGACAAGGCCGCCTGGCCCCGGCGGGAGCTGTTTGACTTCTTCTCCCCCATGTCCCAGCCCTTTTTCTCCGTCACCTTCAAGCAGGACGTGACGGAGCTCTATCGGTTTGCCAAGAAGAACCGGCTCTCCTTTTACCACTCCCTGGTCTACCTCTGCACCCGGGCCGTCAACAGCGTGGAGGCCTTCCGCTATGCCCTCCATGGAGAGGACCTGGTGCTCTTCGACCGGCGGAATCCCAGCTTCACGGACTTAAAGCCCGGGGCGGAGGCCTTCCACATCGTCACCCTGCCCATGGAAGAAGACATTCGGTCCTTCTGCGCCGCCGCCAGGGCCAAAAGCGCCGCCCAGGCCACCTTCCTCAGCGGGCCGGACAGTCTGGATTTGATCTACTTCACCTGCCTGCCCTGGGTGGAACTGACGGCCCTGACCAACGAGCGGGACTTTGACCCCGACGACGCCGTGCCCCGGATCGCCTGGGGGAAGTATGCCCAGGAGGGAGACCGGAAGGTTCTCCACATCTCCCTGGATCTGAACCACCGCTTTGTGGACGGACTCCACGTGGGCCGGTTTCACCAGGCGCTGAGCGCCCTGTTGGAAGCGCTGTAATCATAGAGAGGACCGGGAGAAACTCCCGGTCCTCTTTTCGCTTAGGGCTTCTCGCCCCAGTACTGAACGTTCCACTGCCACACGTCGGACCAGAGGCTGAAAATCTTAAGCGCCCCATTCTCTCCCCGGTCGAACCACAGCGTCCCGCCCGCAGCGGAGGCCAGGTCCCCGCCGCCGTCCAAAACCGGCTCCGGGTCCGCCCGGAGGTCCGCCGCCAGGGTCCCCCGGCCGTTGCCTCCCACGGTCTCGTCATAATGCTCCAAAAACTCCTCCGGCGTGCCGGCGATCCACTCTCCGCCGGGGGCCGTCACCTTGGCCGGGTAGGCGAGGAGGTTCGCGATCTCCTCCCGTTCCCCGTTTTCAACAAGGTCCGCCAGGTTCAAAACAAAGGCCCGGCCCTCGTCTACAGAGAGGGACGTATACAGGTCCTCTTCTCCTCTGTCCTGGGTGATCTCCCCAGCCCCCAGGAAGCGGACGGCGGCCTGGTCCGTCTGGATGGTGAAGACCCGGAGACATCCGTCCTCCACCAGACCGAACCACACGGCCCCGTCGGCAACCGACGCCAGGCCGCTGCCGTCGCTGAAGATATCGAATTCCACCGGTTCGGGCTCCCAGGTCATGGCAGTGGAGAGGCTCAGGCGGTTTTGGCCGATGACCTCGTCGTAGTAGGGCAGGAACTCCTCCGCCGAGTTTACCTGGAAGGTTCCGGCCGCTACCTCTACCTGGGCGGGGTAGACCAAGAGGTCCGCCACCTCCTCCTTTCGCCCGTCCTCGATGCGCTCCGCCAGCAAGAGGACAAAGTCCCGGGCCACGTCGGACTGGATGCCCGTGCGGACGTACAGCGGGTCCTCGGACTCCGAGGGCAGGGTCTCCGGGGGCTGGTTTTGGAGCTCTTCCATGTAACGGTCGTTGGCCGTCAGGATGGCCGCCTGGTCCGGCTCCCGCGCCGGGGTCAGGGCGGAGTAGCGGAAGCTGTCCGCCAGCTCCTCCAGCTCCTCCCGGCCGATGGCTCCGCTGGAGAAGGTGTCGTCCCCCTGCCGCCCCGTCAGCACGTTCACCAGGATGAAGCTGTCTCCCAGATCCGCCAGGATCAGGGACCGGTTCCGGGCCCCCAGGCCCAGGGTGACGGGGGTGCCGTCGGCGGTCTGATAGCCCCACTCCTCAAAGTCGCTCAGGTCCCCGATGTTCAGCGCCACGTCGTCAAAGGTCCCCTTGACGGAGCGGCTGAACTGGTACTCGATGGGGCCGTAGCCTTTCAGCTCCCCGGCTCCCAGCTCCGCGTCGCCGTCAAAGCGGAAGGTCCCGTTTTCGTAAATGTAGCCGGAGTAAGGGGTGACGTTCTCCCCGCAGAAGTCCCCCGCCGCGATGGTCCAGGTCTCCGGCAGGACCACTTCCATCCACTGGTGGAGCTTGAGGTCATACTTGGCGATGATCTCCTCCAGCTTGTCGGCCATCTCCTGGGTGTAGACCAGGTAGAAGCCGTAGCGGTCCTCGAAACCCGTGGGCTCGTTGCCAATGGCGGAGATGATGGACCCGTCCGGGTCGTAGGACTCCTGAAAGGCCTCCCATTCCGCCAGAGCCTTGCTCTCCGGGGTGTCCCCCCAGCCGGAAAGGCTGACGAAGTCCTTGAACTCCTTCTCTCCGGGGATCACGACCCCCTTTTCGTCCGTCACGTACACGCCGCCCTTCTCCGGCAGCAGCACGTCCCGCAGGCCGAAGAAGTTGGCCGCCACCGCCAGGGCGGACAGGGCCGCCAGCAGTCCCACCGCCGCCGCCAGGGTAATGAACCATTTCAGGCTCTTTCCATGTCTCGTCATCTCGTAATCCTCCCATCGGATTTCTCCGCTTCCCCGGACCTGGGAGAAGGTCTCCTGGTAAAATTCCCGGTTACTCATCCTGCCAGTCCTCCCCCAATCGTTCTTTCAGCCGCTTCCGCGCCCGGGCCAGCCGGGTGGTCACCGTGGAGGGCTCCACCTCCAGCAGCTCCCCGATCTCCCGGACGGTCAGCTCCTCGTAGTAGAAGAGGTACAGCACCGTCCGGTACTTCTCCGGCAGGGCCATGACCTCCCGGTACAGCGCCTCCTGGGCGGGCCGGTCGAAAACCGGGGTCTCCGGGACCTCCTCCCAGGAAACCCGGCGTTTCCTCCAGGGGCTTTTCAGCAGGTCCCGGCCATAGTTCACCGTCACCCGCAGCAGCCAGCGCCGCAGGTGCTCCTCGCTCTCGAAGGTCCCTCTGTACCTGAACAGGCGCAGGAAGACCTCCTGGACCGCGTCCTCCGCGTCCTGGGGGCTCCCCAGGGCGTGGAGGGCGGTCCGGTAGACCATATTCTGATAGCGCCGGGCGGCGTCGTTGAAGCGGGCCTTGTCCATATGTCGTCCTCAATCTGTCAGTTAGGTTGGGAGTACTCTCACTTATGATACGACGGGAGAGGGGGCTTTGTCTCAGGTTTTTGAAAATTTTGAAAAAATTCACCACGCCCTCCAAAGGGCGTGGTAACATAAGGCATCTCAAAACACCTGAAACGGAGGCGTTTTCATGACCCTGGAAGAGGCTATGCGGACCCGCCACACGGTCCGTCGGTACACGGACCGGAGGATCCCCGAAGGCGTTCTGGCGGAGCTCCGGGAATGTATCCGGAGAAACAACGAAAAACACAATCTGGCCATGAGCCTGGTGACGGAGGACACGGAGGCCTTCGGCCCGGCTCTCAGGCTGTTCCTGGCCAAGGGGGTCCGGAATTACGTCGTCCTGGCGGGGAAGGACCGGCCCGGCCTGGGGGAGGCGGTCGGCTACTGCGGAACGGACGTGATGCTCCTGGCCCAGACCCTGGGCCTCAACTCCTGGTGGGTGGGGGGAACCTACAGCCGAAAGGGCGTAGGCCGGAACGCAGCGCCGGAGGCGGGCAAGCTCCTGGGCCTCATCGCTCTGGGCTACGGCGCCACTCAGGGCGTCCCCCACAAGTCCAAGAGGGCGGAGGAGATCGCCTCCTACGCGGGCCCGGCCCCGGATTGGTTCGCCAGAGGCGTGGAAGCCCTGCTTCTGGCCCCCACGGCGCTGAACAAGCAGGCGTTTGCCGTCCGGGGAGAGGGGCGCAGGGTTTTTCTCACTTGTAACAACGGCGCGTTCTCCGGCGTGGATTTGGGCATCGGGAAGTACCACTTCGAGCTGGGGGCAGGCAGGGAGAATTTCGATTGGGCATAAACGAAGGGACCGCTTTCGCGGTCCCTTTTTGTTCTCGTCTCAACGGGCCTCCAAGGTGCCCTGGGCCGTCAGGGTCTTCCCCAGCAGTTTTGCCAGGGGCACGCCCAGGAGACAGCACGCCGCCAGCTCTCCCAGGCCCACGGTCAGGGCGTTCAGGGCATAGGCGGGCCAGAAGGCCTCGCCGTCCTGGACCATGAGCCAGGCGATCTCCGCTCCCACAATCACCGCGTTGCACACCACCGGCGGCAGGGCCGCCAGATAGACGTTGGGCATCCTCCGGCTCCACAGGGCCGCCAGCAGGGTGGCCAGGGTGCCGAACATCCAGTCCAGCATGATGGGGGACGCCAGATTCGCCAGGAAGCAGCCCACCGCCAGGCCGGGAATGGCCTCCGGGAACAGGAAGGGCAGCACCGTCAGGGCCTCCGCCGGGCGGAACTGGACGCCCATGTACTGAGGGATGGGCAGGATCAGGGTGGCCGCCGCGTAAATGGCGGCGATGAGACCGGCCAGGGCCAGCCTCCGGGTGCTGTAACGGGTTTTGGACATGATGAAATTCCTCCATTTTTTTAGTCTGCCCCCAGCCGGGGTGGGCAGGGTGATGGCACCTGCCGCGGGAGAGTATAGCACAGTGAGGGGAGAAAGGCAAGGAAAACATGGAAAAATATTCTGTCAAAAAAAGTCAAAAACGCTTGACGGAAATCAAAACCTGTCTTATACTACAAGGTAACCGCTTACGCAAGAAGCGATTTTTTGTTACGTAAAGGAACCGATCCATGAAAGTCACCATCAGCGACGTGGCCCGGCTGGCGGGGGTCTCCACCGCCACCGTCTCCCACACCATCAATTCAACCCGATACGTCTCCGAGGACACCAAGGAAAAGGTCTATCAGGCCATCCGGCAGCTGGGCTACACCCCCGACGCCTCCGCCCGGAGCTTCCGCACGGGAAAGAAGAAGACCATCGGCTTTATCGTTCCCGATATTTCCAACAAGTTCTTCGGCACCATCATTGAGTCGGCGGAAAACACCCTCTCCGCCGAAGGGTATCACCTCATCATCGCCAACACCAAGGAGAACATGGACCGGGAGGAGACGAACCTCCGCCTCCTCACCGCCGGTCTGGTGGACGGGCTGCTGATCGCCAGCACCATGGACGACTTCGGCCGCCTGGACAGCCTGATCCCCGCCGGATTCCCGGTGGTGCTGGTGGACCGGACCTTCGGCAGCCAGAAGTACGCCTCCGTCTCCGTGTCCAACTTCCAGTCCATCTACCGCAGCGTCTGCCGCCTGGCGGGACAGGGAAAGCGCCGCGTCGGCGTCATCGGCGGCCTGCCCCGGCTCTCCACCACCCTGGAGCGGATCGCCGCCTACCGGGCCGCCGTGGCGGACTGCGGCCTCCCCCAGGACGAGGACCTCATCGTCTACGGCGACTCCATGGAGGACAGCGCCCCGCCCTGCCTGGACCGGCTGCTGGACCGGGGCTGCGACGCCATTCTGGTCTGCCAGGGCCTCATGGCCTCCGTCACCATCGCCTACCTCCGGGGGAAGGGCATCCAGCCCCGGCAGGACCTGGAGCTGGTCAGCTTCGTGGACTACGATACCCGGGCCTATGAGTTTTATTACAACCAGGTGGACCGCATCGTCCAGCCTGTGGAGGAGCTGGGAAACATCGCCGGGGAACAGATCCTCCTCCGGGTGGAACAGCCCGACGCCCCGGTGGTGGACCGGGTGCTGACCTCCGTCTACTATCCCTGCGGAAAGGGCGGCGCCTGACGGAAGGAGCCGGACGCTTCCCGAAACAAAAAACAGGAACCACATCCCGGCGGCCCTCCGCCAAAGGATGTGATTCCTGTTTTCTTCTTTATGCCGTCGGGGATTCCCGGCGGGAGATTACTTCTTGCTCTCCGCCACGGCGACCGCCACCGCTACGGTAGCGCCCACCATGGGGTTGTTTCCCATGCCCAGGAAGCCCATCATCTCCACGTGGGCGGGGACGGAGGAGCTGCCCGCGAACTGGGCGTCGGAGTGCATCCGGCCCATAGTGTCGGTCATGCCGTAGGAGGCCGGACCGGCGGCCATGTTGTCGGGGTGCAGCGTGCGGCCCGTGCCGCCGCCGGAGGCCACGGAGAAGTACTTCTTCCCCTGCTCCCAGCACTCCTTCTTATAGGTGCCCGCCACGGGGTGCTGGAACCGGGTGGGGTTGGTGGAGTTGCCGGTGATGGACACGTCCACGCCCTCCAGGTGCATGATGGCCACGCCCTCCCGGACGTCGTCCGCACCGTAGCAGCGGACGCCTGCCCGCTCGCCCTCGGAGTATTTGAACTCCTTGACCACCTTCACCTCGCCGGTGCCATAGTCAAACTGGGTCTGGACATAGGTGAAGCCGTTGATCCGGCTGATGATCTGGGCGGCGTCCTTGCCCAGGCCGTTGAGGATGACTCGCAGGGGCTCCTTGCGGGCCTTGTTGGCGTTCCGGACGATGCCGATAGCGCCCTCGGCGGCGGCGAAGGACTCGTGGCCCGCCAGGAAGGCGAAGCACTTGGTCTCGTCCCGGAGGAGCATGGCCCCCAGGTTGCCGTGGCCCAGGCCCACCTTGCGGTCCTCGGCAACAGACCCGGGGATGCAGAAAGCCTGGAGGCCCTCGCCGATGGCCTCGGCAGCCTCGGCGGCGGTGGCCACGTTCTTCTTCAGCGCGATGGCCGCGCCCACGCAGTAGGCCCAGCAGGCGTTTTCAAAGCAGATGGGCTGGATGCCCTTGACGATCTCATAGGGGTCGAAGCCGGCGGCCTGGCAGAGCTCCCGGCACTCCTCCACGCTCTTGATTCCGTACTGAGACAGGACGGAATTGATCTTGTCGATTCTTCTCTCGTAGCTTTCAAACAGAGCCATTTCTCAATTCCTCCTTTTCTTACTCGTGACGGGGGTCGATATACTTGGCGGCCCCGTCGAACTGGCCGTAGTGGCCCTTGGCCTTTTCCAGGGCCTCGTTGGCGTCCGTTCCCTTTTTGATGGCGTCCATCATTTTGCCCAGGTTCACGAACTCGTAGCCCACGATTTCGTCGTCCTTGTTCAGGGCGATGCGGGTCACGTAGCCCTCGGCCATCTCCAGATACCGGGGACCCTTGGCCTTGGTGCCGAACATGGTGCCCACCTGGGACCGCAGGCCCTTGCCCAGGTCCTCCAGGGACGCGCCGACGGGCAGGCCGCCCTCGGAGAACGCGGTCTGGGTCCGGCCGTAGACGATCTGGAGGAACAGCTCCCGCATGGCGGTGTTGATGGCGTCGCACACCAGGTCGGTGTTCAGGGCCTCCAGAAGGGTCTTGCCGATGAGGATCTCGCTGGCCATGGCGGCGGAGTGGGTCATGCCGGAGCAGCCCAGGGTCTCCACCAGGGCCTCCTCAATGACGCCGTCCTTGACGTTGAGGGTCAGCTTGCACGCGCCCTGCTGGGGGGCGCACCAGCCCACGCCGTGGGTAAGGCCGGAGATATCCTTGATCTCCTTGGCCTGGACCCATTTGCCCTCCTCGGGGATGGGGGCGGGACCGTGGTACGCGCCCTTGGCGACGGGGCACATGTTCTGCACTTCGGTGGAATAGATCATAGTCGTCCAATCCTTTCCTTTTCATATTTTTTCGGGGCCGGGCCGGAGGGGCCCGTCTCCCGGAGCTTCGCGCGCTCATATTATATCGGTAAACGATTACCTTGTCAAGGAATAAACGACCGGCAGAAAAAAAGACACGCCCTTCGGCGTGTCTTTTTTTCTGGTGGACGATACAGGACTCGAACCTGTGACCCCCTGCACGTCAAGCAGGTGCTCTAGCCAGCTGAGCTAATCGTCCGAAGCGAACATATATAAGATACACGAAGCTTTTCCATTTGTCAAGCCTTTTCTTGCGCTTTTCTTTTTTTTCTGCTATACTGCCCCCATCAAAGATAAAGGAGCTGATCCCATGAGAAGATCCGCCCTGGTCACCGGAGCCTCCCGGGGCATTGGCAGGGCCGTGGCCATCGCCCTGGCCCGGGAGGGCTGGCCCGTCTGCGTCAACTATTTAGAGCGCCGGGACGCCGCCGGGAGCCTGGTCTCCCAGCTTCGCGCCCAGGGCCGGGACGCCATGGCTTTCCAGGCCGACGCGGCGGACCGGGGGGCGGTGGAGGCCATGGTCCGGGCCGCGTCGGAGGAGCTGGGCCCCGTGGAACTGCTGGTGAACAACGCCGGGATTTCCCACCAGGGCCTCTTCCAGGACCTGGACGACCCAAGCTGGGACCGACTCCTGGCGGTGAATCTCACCGGGCCCCGGAACGCCGCCCTGGCGGTGCTGCCCCACATGCTGAGCGAGAAGCGGGGGTGCATCGTCAACATCTCCTCCATGTGGGGCCTCCGGGGGGCCAGCTGCGAGGCGGCCTACGCCGCCACCAAGGCGGGGCTCATCGGTCTGACCCGCTCCCTGGCCCTGGAGCTGGCCCCGTCGGGCATCCGGGTGAACTGCGTGGCCCCAGGCTGCGTGGAGACGGACATGGTGCGGGCCCTGGGGGAGGAAACCCGCCGCATGCTGGCGGAGGAAACCCCCCTGGGCCGCCTGGGGAGGCCGGAGGATATCGCCGGGGCCGTGGCCTTCCTGGCCTCGGACAAGGCGGCCTTTATCACCGGGCAGGTGCTGACGGCGGATGGGGGGTTTATCGTATAAGGGCGGCAGCCGCGTGACGCGTAAACGTCACGCGGCTGTTTCTCTGTCCGCCCGGGCCTTCAGGGCGGCGGCAGCGGCGGCGGTTAGGATCTGCGCCAGGGGCATGCTCCACCACACGCCCGTCTGTTCCCAGAGGCGGGGCAGGACCAGCAGCAGCACGTGGAAAAGCGGTTCCATGTAGACCAACGTATAAGAGTACCCCGCTCTTTCCGTGGCGTAAAAGACGGCTGTTGTAACCCGAGAGAAGGCCAGGAACAGATATCCGCTCTAGAAGACCGGCATAGCCGCCGCGACGATCCCCGCCGCCTCCGCCGACGCGCCGAATACCGGGCCAATCAGCCCCCGGGCGGCGTACAGCCCCGCCATGCAGAGACCCGCCAGTACCGCTGCCGTGCCATACGCCAGCCTTCTGGTCTGGAGGACCGCCCCTGTATCCTTTTCCCCGTAATACCGGCTGACCAGCGGCTGGCTGCCATCCCCGACGCCCTGCACCAACAGGCATACGATGGCGAACACGTAGGCGACGCAGGCGTAGCTGGCAACCGCCGTTTCCCCGCCGTACCGCATGGAAAAACGGTTCATAAACATTTGGGAAATCAGAGGGGTAAACGAGATGCCGAAGGGGGCGATCCCAATCTTGAAAATGTCCTTCACACACTTGCCGATCCCCTTGACCTCCAGACCCCAAACCGGAATTTTGTGCCGGGCCAGATAGAAAAAGCCGCCCGCCGCGGTGAGGGCCTGGCCAATGATGGTGGCCAGGGCCGCTCCCGCTACGCTCCACTCATAGACCCACACAAACAGATAGTCCAGCGCGATGTTGCAGAGGAACCCGGCAATCATGGTCCCCATGGCGAACCGCGCTCCGTCGTTGTTGCGGATGATGGGGACGACGCCTGTGGCGAAAATCTGAAAGACTGTGCCCAGGGCGATGTATTCCAGGTACTCCACCCCCAGCGCCACCATTTCTCCGGCGGCGCCCAGCAGCCGCAGAACCGGCTCCATGACGCAGAACAGCAGAACCGTCAGCAGAGCGCTGGCGGCCAGCAGCAGCAAGGTGGTGCAGCGCAGATACTTCTTTGCCTCGTCCTGCCTGCCGGAAGAATGGTGGAGCGTGTACATGACGGCCCCGCCCATGCCGACGCCCGTGCCCAACGCCTGCAGCAGGGATACCACCGGGTAGGCAATGTTGATGGTGGACAGGCCGGTGTCCCCCACGCTCCGGCCCACGAAGAAGCCGTCCACAATGGTGTAAATCCCGGACAGGGCAAAGGCCAGCACGGAGGGAATGACATAGGAATAAAAGGTCTTGCAGGCGTTCCGGTTCATCTCTGCCGCTCCTCCATTTCCTTCTCAAAGACGGTGTTGAACAGGGTGATGTCGTTGATCATCTGCCGCGCCCGGCCGCTCCCCATGAGGGTGAGGACGGCCCGCTCCAACTCTTGGAGGGGATCCAGGACCTCCCGGGAATAGGCAAGCCCCTGTTCCGTCAGGACCACCCGTTTTTCCCGCCGGTCCTCCTGGCCGGCGGAGAGGACCACATAGCCCTCGTTTTTCAACGAGCGGATCACGCTGTTCACGGTCTGCTTGGTAAGACCCGTGCAATCGCAGATCCTCTTCTGCGTCATGTCCTCCCGCCCGTCCAGGGCATACAGAACGAACAGCAGATAGCAGCTGATTCCGCGGGCGTCCGCCCAGCGGGTATACAGGGCGTTGGCCCGGCCCCAGGCTCCCCATAATTTTTTGTCGTCTGTCAGCATGGCTTGACTCTCCTTTTTTGAAACTTCTTTTACCCGGAGAACCGCCCGGACCAGGTGATCTCCCCGCCAGAACAGCAGTTCTTCCATCGCTTCAACGGCGAGCAGCAGCAGCAAAAACCATAGGATCTCGTTCATCGTTCCACCCGCCGTTTGCGCAAAAGTTAGCTCCTGTACATACTATTATAGTATATGTAAATACTTTTGTCGAGCAAAAAAACCGCGCGATTTAAACTCGCGCGGTTTTTCCAGGTATCAGAGTATGAAATTACACCGGCCGCCGGCATGCCCAAAACGGCCCTCCGCCGCGGTCACCAGGACGGCGTCTGGACGGGGCGCGCCTGTTTCATCAGCTCATAGATCAGCTCCATGGACCCCCGGCAGGTGTCGCCGAAGCGGGAGGCGGGACGGCCCTCCACCCTGTAGCTGACCTCCGTGTCCGCCGCCGCCTGCCCGCCCTTGTTGAGGCCAAAGCGGAGCGTGACCTCCTCCCCGCTTTTGAGGAAGACCTTAACGGTATAGAGCTTCGTTCCCCCCAGGGCAAAGCCGAACAGCAGGCCGGGGTGGTCCTTGAGCATATTCCCGCTGTGGCGGAAGGCGTTCACCGCGTCCAGCAGGGCCTGGATGTCCTCCGGCTCCGTCAGCTCCACGGCGCTGAGCGGGTCGCTGAGGCGGATGTGGTCCACGTCCTCCGCCGGGAAGTCCAGCGCGTTGATAGGCCCGCCGCCCCAGCCGTAAATCCAGGCCAGGAGGGCCAGCGCAAGGACCAGCCCGCCCGCCGGGAGAAGCCATTTTCTTGAGACGCCCCTCATGGCCGTCACTGATAGCGGTACTGCATCCCGGTGTACTGCTCGATGCAGCTGAAAAACAGATCCCGGTTCCGGAACTCCAAGAGCTTGCAGTCCTCCTCCTCATGGAAGGACACGATACGGCGGCGGGTGTCGACCCAGACGCGCCACAGGTTCTGGGCGGTAGTTGTTTGCTCCATAGGGGGAGGCTCCTTTCTCGTTGGCACTTGTTGTCTATTATATAAGACGATTGAGAGGCCGGTTTTGTTTCACTGATTTGAAAAATTTTTGAAAAAATTTTTCGGCCTCCTCACAGGTCAGTGGAGCAGCGCGGCGTCCACCTCCTCGCCGGGGTAGACATAGGCCTCCTCGGGGTAGACCGTACCGAAGCTGTCTTCGTAATAGGCACCGCTGTAAGGGTCGTAGTCCCCCTCGTAGGGCAGGCCCTTCTCCTCGTTCTCCAAGGCGTCCCACTCCGCGTAGGTCAGCGGCCTCCGGTTTTCACTCACGATACCCAGGTCCTCCAGGGCCTTTAAGGTCTCCGTGCAGTAGACGGAGAGGCGCAGGGAGACGCTCTGGGAGTGGGCACCCGTCTGGGGGCGGTCCAAGTCGGTGACGGAGTAATAGAGGTCCAGGTTTCCGGTATAGACGGCCTTCTCATAGTTGCCGTCCGGCAGGAACAACGTCCGGCCGCAATGCCCCGCCTGGATGTCCCGGCGAAGGGCGGCCTCCAGGGCCTTGGCCTGGTCCAGGGTCAGGTCCATCTGTTCCATCTCCTTTGTCTCCGGGTTGTAGAGGCCGTAGGCGTAGCCGCCGGTGAGGCGGGCCTCGATGTTCTCCCCGGAGACATCCTCGAAGATGTCGGCCTCCTGGATGGCGGGGTTAGCGGCCAGGGCCGCCAGCTTCTGCAGGGCCTGGGACCGCTCCATCCGCTCCCGGGAGCAGGGGAGGTTATACATGCGGCTGGTGTGGGGGGAGCCGATTTTGCCCTCATAGTATGTGACGTCCAGATAGGCCACGGAAACGTCCTCTCCCTCCAGGCCCCGCCGGCTTTTGTTCAGGTCCTCTCGCTCCGCCAGGACGGCCTGGTGAACGTCCAGAATGTCCTGAATCAGGGCGGGGTCCGTCAGTCTGGCGAAGACGCTTCCGCCGTTCCCGCCGTTGACGATCAGCAGGACGCTTCCCACCTCCTCCGGCTGGGGCGTCCAGCTCTCTACGCCAAAGGGGTCCAGCGCCACGGCGGCGCAGAGGGCGGCGGAGGCCAGCGCCGTGGCCAGAATTCCCTTCCAGCTTCCCCGGAATACCCGGAGGGACTTGCTCAGCAGCATGGAGGCGATGTAGTACCCAATCACGCCGCATACCGCCATGCAGAGGGCCAGGGGGACCGGGCTGGCGGTGCGGGTGGTCTCATAGCCCGCGAAGAACACGCTGTAGAGGGCCATGCCCCCGGTGCAGGCGGCGCAGAGGGCCACGCCGTAGCGGAACACGGGCTTCATCCACCCCACGGCCACCACGTCCCCGGCGCTCTCGCTCCGCCTCCGGCGGTACAAACCCCAGGCAAAGGCCAGCAGGACCACGCCCGCCAGGGCGTACAGGGCAATGAGGTGTCCGTTGACCAGCGTGACGGACTCCAGAACGGCTTCCTCCCAGCCCTCGGGGTTGATGACCTGCATATATTCCGTGTCCACCTCCAGCTTCCTCGTCAGGTACATGGCGGGGCTCAGAAACTCGATCACGCCCTGATAGGACCGCTCCACGCCGAAGTAGAACATGGTCATGAGACGGGTGACCAGCCACTCGGCCCCGGCGGCGATGAAGTGGAAGATAAAATAGAGGGCCGCGAAGGCGAAGGGATTGCCGGTGACGAACACCACCGCCGTGGCGGAGGCGAAGAAGAAAAAGCTCTGCCCCGCCACGGCCAGGATGGTCACCGCCAGGCCCACGGGCTCCAGGCCGCCCACAATGGCGGAGACCAGGATGGCCAGGCCCCCGGTGACGGCGTAGGGGATCAGCATCATAGCCATGCCGGAGAGGAAGTCCGTGACGAAAATGCCCTTCCGAGTGACGGGCAGGGAGTGGTACATGCCCACGCTCCGGGGGTTGTACAGCCAGCCCCAGGCCGCCAGGGCGCACAGCGCCGCGTACAGCAGGGAGAGGGTGGGGAGGATCCAGGCCACAATCTGGTAATAGCCCGCTGTAACGCCCAGGGGGTCGCTCATGGGCTCCCCAAAGAGGGCGTTCTCCCGGATGAGGATGGTGAGGAAGGCCAGGGGGAACAGGGCTCCAATGATGGACGCGCCGCCCCACAACGGCCAGAAGCGGGCCAGATTCTTTTTGAACAGCGTGGGATTAAAGTACGATGTCTTTGACCGCATAGTCGGCGCCTCCTAACTCGTAGATGAAGATTTCCTCCAGGGTCAGCGGTACGGCGTCCACCAGCATGGGTTCGTAAACCGCCAGGCGGTGGGCGGCCTCCTCGGCCCCCATGCGCATGATGAGGGTGTGGATGCGCCCTACCTTGGAGGCATGGAGGACCTCCAGGTCCTCCGGCACGTCCCCGCCGTCCTTGAAGACCACCTGCAGCTTGACCATGTTGTCCTGGAGCTGGGCCAGGGACCGTTCCAGCAGCACCTTGCCGTGGTCCAGAATGCCCACGTGGTCGCACACGTCCTCCAGCTCCCGGAGGTTGTGGGAGGAGACAAGGACCGTGGTGCCCCGCTGGGCCACGTCCCCCAGCACCAACGACCAGACCTGCCGCCGCATGACGGGATCCAGGCCGTCCACCGGCTCGTCGAGAACCAGGTAGTCCGGCATGGCGCTGAGGGTCAGCCAGAAGGCGGCCTGCTTCTGCATGCCCTTGCTCAACCGGCGCAGGGGCCGCTTCTCGTCGATCTCAAAGACCTCTTTTAATTTCTCATAGCGCTCCATGGAGAAGCCGGGGTAGAAGCCCCGCATAAACCTGCCCATGTCCCGGATGCTGGCCTGGGGGAAGTAGTACCAGTCGTCGGCAATGGCGGCCACCCGGGATTTCAGGGCCTCGTTCTCCCAGACGGCCTGGCCGTCGAAGGTCAGCTCCCCTTCGTCGGGGCGGTAGATGCCCGTCAGGCACCGGATGAGGGTGGACTTCCCCGCGCCGTTGGGGCCCACCAGGCCGTAGACGCTCCCCGCGGGGACGCTGAGGCTCACCCCGTCCAGAGCGGCGAAGCCGTCGAAGCGCTTGACGGTGTTGGCAACTTGAATCATGTTGTTCCCTCCTTCCCCCCGGCGGGGAACCCGCCGGGGGTCTCTTCTTCAAGAAGAGACCGAAGCTCTTCCTGGCTGACGCCGAGATACCGGAGCTCCGCCACCAGCTCCCGGAGTTTTTCCCGGAGCTCCTCCCGGCGGGACGCGTCGGCGTCCGGGTCCCCCGTGGCAAAGCTGCCCTTGCCGGGGACGGAATAGATGTACCCCTCTCCCTCCAGCTCGTTGTAAGCCCGCTGGATGGTGTTGGGGTTGATGGACAGCTGCGTCGCCAGGGACCGGACCGACGGGAGCTTCTCGTCCGTCCCGATGGCCCCGGTGACAATCAGCTTGCGGAGCCCGTCCTTGATCTGCTCGTAGATAGGCCGGGAGTCCCGATAGTTGAGGCTGATCACCGCGTACCTTCCCTTCCGCGGCGGAGGTTTCCTCCCGCCGCTCTAAAGTTGGTGAACTGTATTAACTGTATTAAGAAAATTAACACAGTATGGGGCGTTTGTCAAGGGGGAATTTTCCGTATGACTGGTTTCACCAAAAATTAAACGCATGCTATTGACAAGGAAACAACAGCGTGCTATTATATTGTCCAGGGAGGTGAAGCACGTGAGGGAACGAGCGGCCTACGTGACGCTGATTAAGCAGATCCATGACGGGCTGGAGAAGCAGGCCAACAACTCCCTGCGCGCCCAGGACCTTACCATGTCCCAAGTGGGGGTGCTGATGGAATTGCGCTTTTCGCCGGAAAAGCAAATGGCGCTGAAGGAGCTGGAGCGGCGGCTCCATGTGGCGCAGTCCACCGCCGCCGGGATTGTGGCCCGGCTGGAGCAGAAGGGGTTTGTGGAGGGGTTCGGCGACGCAAGCGACCGCAGGATCAAAATGCTCCGCATTACCCCCGCCGGGGAGGCGTGCTGCCGGCTTGCGGACCGGCGCATGGCGGCGTTCGAGGAAGCCTTGCTTACCGGCTTGACCGAGGCCGAGCGCGATACGTTTTTTTCTCTGTTGAAACGGGTAGCAGGCAATTTGAAATAAATGTCCGCCCGGCAGCGGGCGTTTATTTTAAACATATCAACAGCATGGTATTAACAGCAAGCTAATAATTTGGGAGGATTTTTTATGAACAACTCGAAAGCGGTAGAACTCTTTGAGAAAGCCCCTGTGTCCCAGGCCGTATTGAAAAACGCCCTGCCCGCTATGGCCGCGATGCTGATGGTGCTGATTTACAACCTGGCGGACACGTTTTTTATCGGCCGTACCCATGACGCGCTCCAGGTGGCGGCGGTGTCCCTGGCCATGCCTGTGTTTTTGATATTTATGGCGGTTGGCACGGTGTTCGGCACGGGCGGCACCTCGGTGATCTCCCGCGCGCTGGGGCAGGGCCGGGCGGAGTACGCCAGGAAAGTCTGCTCGTTCTGTATGTGGGGATGCGTCGCGGTGGGCGTGGTCCTGTCGGCGTTTTTTCTCCTTTTTATGGATGAACTTCTCTCCCTGGCAGGCGCCAGCCCCGATACCTGGGACTACGCGAAATCCTATCTGACCATCGTCAGCCTGGGCGGGCCCTTCGTGCTGATCTCCAACTGCTATTCTAATGTAATCCGCGCCGAGGGGCGGTCAAGCCAGGCCATGATGGGGCAGATCATCGGCAACCTGCTCAATGTGATTCTGGACCCGATCATGATCCTCGGCTTTGGCTGGAACATCGCGGGTGCGGCCATCGCGACGGTGATCGGAAATGCAGCGGGCGCGCTCTATTATATTTTCTATTTCGTAGGGGGCAAATCCACCTTGAGCGTCAGCATCAAGGACTTTACGCTGAAAGACCAGGTGTGCGGCGGCGTTCTGTCCATCGGTGTTCCGGCGGCGCTGGGCTCCCTGCTGATGAGCGTCTCCCAAATCATCATCAACAGCCAAATGACCCGGTATGACGACATGGCGGTGGCTGGAATGGGCGTCGCCATGAAAGTCGTGACAATCACCGGCATGGTCTGCATGGGGCTGGGGCAGGGCGTTCAGCCGCTGCTGGGCTACTGTGTGGGGGCGAGGCTGTGGGAGCGGTTCAAAAAGGCGCTGCGGTTTTCCCTGGTTTTCTCGCTGGCGCTGGGCGCGGCCCTGACCGTGATTTGCTACCTGTTTGTGGGGCAGATCGTGGGGGCGTTCCTGACGGACGCGAACGCCTATTCCTACGCCGTACAGTTCTCCCGCATCCTGCTGACCACAAGCACCCTGTTCGGCGTGTTCTATGTGCTCATCAACACGCTGCAGGCCATGGGAGCCGCTACTCCCGCCCTGGTGATCAATTTGAGCCGTCAGGGAATCATCTTCATTCCGGCCCTGTTTCTTTTGCAGGCGGCGATCGGCATCACCGGTCTCGTGTGGGCGCAGCCAGCGGCGGACGTCCTTTCCATCGTTCTGGCATGGTTCCTCTACGGCCGGGTTTCCCGGAGGATGACGCTGGCGAAACCGCCCTGCGAGGCGGGCGGGGAGAGAAAATCCCCGGCATGCGGGGCAAAATTTTCTTGATTTCCCGGAAAAATCCTGAATTGACCCTTTACAAGGGGAAAACCCTATGATATAGTAACTAAGTCCGCCGGTTAGGCGGAACACACGCCCCGGAGCTTTGTCCCGAGGAACTTCACCGGCCCGGAGCACAGCCCCGCGGGGAATACGTTTGAAAGGTGGAAACCACTCTATGCTTCGCAAGGAAGAAAAGACCGCAATCATCAACGCCAACCGGACCCATGAGACCGACACAGGCTCCCCCGAGGTCCAGATCGCCATCCTGACCGAGCGCATCAACGTGCTCACCGAGCACATGCGGGCCAACCCCCAGGACAAGCACTCCAACCGGGGCCTCCTGAAAATGGTCGGCAAGCGCCGCAGCCTCCTGGACTATCTCCAGAAGAAGGACGTGGAGCGTTACCGCGCCCTGATCGCCAAGCTGGGCATCCGTAAGTAAGAGAAGAAAGGGCGGCGGTCTCCGCCGCCCTTTTTCCAGTCCCCATCCACCCAAGCGGGAGCCGTTGCTTTTTGTGTTTGAACGTTTGCCCAGGGCCCCTGGACGAAGGTTCAAATACGAAAAGGACCGCTCCCGGACAACAAAAGAAAAGGAGCGTATTTATGTCTACCATCATCACCCAAAGGCAGTTCCCCCACTACCGCAAGTACGAAATGGAGCTGGCGGGCCGGCCCCTGACCCTGGAGGTGGGGAAGCTGGCGGAGCTTGCCAACGCCGCCGTCATGGTGGGCTACGGCGACACCCGGGTCCTGGTCTGCGCCACCGCCTCCGCCCGGCCCCGGGACGGCATCGACTTCTTCCCCCTCAGCGTGGACTTTGAGGAGAAGCTCTACTCCGTGGGCCGCATCCCCGGCAGCTTCAACCGCCGGGAGGGCCGCCCCGGCGAGAAGGGCGTGCTCACCAGCCGGGTCATCGACCGGCCCATCCGCCCCCTGTTCCCCCACGACTTCCGGAACGACGTCTGCATCATGGCCACGGTCATGAGCGTGGACCACGACTGCTCCCCCGAGATCTGCGGCCTCATCGGCGCGTCCGCCGCCCTGGCCATTTCCGACATCCCCTGGCACGGCCCCGTGGGCGCGGTGAAGGTGGGCCTGGTGGACGGCAAGCTCATCTTCAACCCCACCAGCGAGGAGCGGAAGGTCTCCGACCTGGACGTCACCGTGGTCTCCACCGGGGAAAAGGTGGTCATGATCGAGGCCGGGGCCAACGAGGTGGACAACGACACCATGTTCAAGGCCATCCAGATGGCCCACGAGGAAAACCAGAAGCAGGTGGCCCTCATCAACCGGATGGTCTCCGAGATCGGCAAGGAGAAGTTCGACTATCCCCACGCCGACTTCGACGAGGAGCTGTTTGAGAAAATCGTCTCCGCCACCATGGAGGACGCCAAGGCGGCCATGGACACCGACGACAAAAACGTCCGGGAGACCCGATGGAACGCCCTCATCGAGAAGTGGCACGAGCTGTTCCTGGACGAGTATCCCGAGATGGACAAGTACCTGGACGAGATCACCTACAAGTTCCAGAAGAAGATCGTGAAGGCCTGGCTGCTGGAGGGACACCGCGTCGACGGGCGGCAGAAGAATGAAATCCGTCCCCTGGCCTCCGAGGTCGGCATCCTGCCCCGGGCCCACGGCTCCGGCCTCTTCACCCGGGGACAGACCCAGGTGCTGTCTGTTGTCACCCTGGACACCCTCTCCGCCAACCAGAAGCTGGACACCATCTGGGAGGAGACGGAGAAGCGCTATATGCACCACTACAACTTCCCCGGCTACTCCGTCGGCGAGGCCAAGCCCGCCCGCTCCCCCGGGCGCCGGGAGATCGGCCACGGCGCGCTGGCCGAGCGGGCCCTGCTGCCCGTGATTCCGGACGTTGAGAAGTTCCCCTACGCCATCCGCGTCGTCAGCGAGGTGGTGAGCTCCAACGGCTCCACCTCCCAGGGCAGCGTCTGCGGCTCCACTCTGGCGCTGATGGACGCGGGCGTCCCCATCTCCGCCCCCGTGGCGGGCATCTCCTGCGGCCTCATCCAGGACGACGACGGCGGCTTCACCACCTTCATCGACATCCAGGGCGTGGAGGACTTCCACGGCGAAATGGACTTCAAGGTAGCGGGCACCAAGAAGGGCATCACGGCCATCCAGATGGACCTGAAAAACGACGGATTGACCATGGAGATCATCAAAAACGCCCTGGAGATCACCTACGACGGGCGCTGCCAGATCCTGGACCAGATCATGCTTCCCGCCATCGCGGAGCCCCGGAAGGACGTCAGCAAATACGCCCCCAAGATGCTGACCATGCACATCGACCCCAGCAAGATCCGGGAGGTCATCGGCTCCGGCGGCAAGGTCATCCAGAAAATCGTGGCGGACACGGGAGCGAAAATCGACATCAACGACGACGGGTCCATCTTCATCGCGGGGGTGGACGCGGCCTCCTGCGACGCGGCGAAAAAGTGCATTGACGACATCGTGTTTGTGCCCGAGATCGGCGCGCTGTACTACGGCCGGGTGGTGCGCCTCATGACCTTCGGCGCGTTTGTGGAGCTGGCCCCGGGCAAGGACGGGCTGGTCCACATCTCCAAGCTGGCGGAGCACCGGATCGAGAAGGTGGAGGACGCCTGCAAGATCGGGGACATGATGTGGGTCAAGGTCACGGACATCGACGAAAAGGGCCGGGTGAACCTCTCCCACAAGGACGCCGTCCGGGAGATCAAGGCCAAGGAGGCCAAGGGCGAGCGGATCAAGTGATACTTTCTTGAAAGAAAGTATCCAAAGAACTTTATCGCGCTCTGGTAGTCCGGCGATAGACCAGGCCGAAGCGACGGCAACGCAGAAGTGCGGAATCAAGAACCAGGGGCGGACCGGAAGGTCCGCCCTTTTTTTGCCTTGCATGGAGGGAAAGTTTATGCTATGCTGTATATGTGAAATTGGCGCGCGGCGCGCGTGAGGAATTGGGAGGACAGAAACATGAGGCGTTGGGTTTGGAGAGTACTTCTGATGGTAGCCGTCATGGCGGCGCTGACGGTGGGCGCTTCGGCGGCGGACACCATTGTGACGGAGGGCGGAATCAAATACAATTTAACCACGGGCACGGTGGTCGGACCGGTCAACAAAGACAGTATCGTCTCCATTACGATCCGGTCATCGGTAAACAGAAACCTGATCACATCCATCGCCCCAGACGCGTTCAACGGATGCGGGAAGCTGACGACCGTCACGATGGAAAGTGGAATTGAAATCGTCGGCGACAGCGCCTTCAACAGCTGCACGCTGCTTCAGTCCATCCTGCTGCCCGACACGATCAAAACCATCGGGGACTATGCTTTCGCAAACTGTGGGAGGCTGAACAATGTGGTCCTGCCCACCATATTGGAGGACATTCAAACCGGAACCTTTGCCAATTGCAGCTCTTTGAAAGCCATTTATATCGCAACGGTCGATCATATTTATCCCAGCGCCTTTTCCGGCTCCGGAGTCACGGTCCTGCACCGCGACACCGATACCGGACTCAAGCAGGATGATACTCCCGAGCTGCCCATCCACGCTACCACGCGGATTCCCGGCTTAAAAACAGACCCCACCTGCGTGCTGCAGGGGAATCAGGCGTACAGCTACAACTGCACGGCGGGGTGCGGGTCGAAATTCAATTTCTCTCAAAACCGGCCCATCGCCGCCTTGGGCCACGACCCGGGAGACGAGATTCCCGAAGTTCCTTCAACATGCTCCAAGGACGGCACAACGGCGGGCCACCGGTGCAAACGGGAGGGCTGCAACGGAATCGCCGACGGACTGGAGCGGATTCCAAAGGACCCGAAAGACCCCACGAAGCATAACGCCACGCTTACGAAGGTCGACGGGAAACCCGCCACCTGTACGGAGCCCGGTTTGTCGGATGGAAAACAGTGCCCCGACTGCGGAACGATGGTGAAAGAGCAGACGGAAGAACCCATGGCTGCCCACCAGTATGAGGATAAGGTTGTAGTCATACGGGAAGCCACCTGCACGGAGCCGGGGCTGCAAGGAACCTTCCAGGTCTGCTCCGTCTGCGAGGCGGCCAAGGAGTGCGCGGAGTGCGAAAAGCTGAAAGACGACCCTGAGCAAAAAGAGGCTTACGAAACCCACATCATGGACCACCACAGCGGCAAGGCAATCGACAAAAAGGACCACACCCCCGGCGCCCCCGCGTACACCGTCACAAAAGAACCAACCTGCACGGATCCCGGCACAGAGGAGTGGAAGGTCATCTGCTCCGTCTGCAAACAGGCGTGCGGCAAGGCTGACGACGAACTGGACCACCCGGAGCGGGAGGTCCCCGCCCTGGGGCACGATATCTCCGGCGGCATTGAGACCATTACCAAACAGCCCACCTGCACGGAGCCGGGAGAAAAAACCGTCAGCGCACAGGCGTGCAAGCGTCCGGGCTGCGGCTATGCGCAGGAGGCGCAGACAGGCGTTAAAGTCGATCCCCTCGGCCATGACCTGACGGACCCGGTGGATAAAAAAGACGCGGTGCCCGCCACCTGCAAGGAGGAGGGCGAAGACTGGCTCGGCTATCAGGAGTGCAAACGCGCAGGCTGCGATTACGAGAAAAAGACCGTCGTTAAAAAAAGAGGCGCCCACACCTGGTCCAACCCCGTTCCCGACGAGTCGAAAAAAGATCAGGACGTCCCCGCCACCTGCGGGAAAGAGGGCAAGTCCCACGTAATTGTCAAATGCTCCGTCTGCGGCATCGAAGAAGCACAGGCCATCACCCTCCCCGCCACGGGACAGCATAACTATGAGGGAAGTCAATGGACCACCGTCAAGGAACCGACTGCTACGGAAGACGGGTTGGAGGAACGGCCCTGTATGAACCCCGGCTGCGACCACAAAGACAGCCATATCCTCCCCGCCACCGGGGACTCCTCCAAGCCCGACGACCCCGACAATCCCTCGGAGCCCGAGAAGCCCAAGGACTATCAGGTCACCATTGTCCAGGGCGCGGGGGGCAACGCCTCCGCCAACCGGACCACGGCCAAAAAGGGCGACCTGGTCACCGTCACCGTCTCCCCCAGCTCCGGCTATGAGGTGGACATGGTCCGGGTGATCGCCGCCGACGGCAAGGTCCCTGAGCTTACCGACCTGGGCGGCGGGCAGTACCGCTTCACCATGCCCGAGGCCAACGTGGAGATCCGGGCCACCTTCGAGCGGAAGAACTCCGGCCCCAGCTGGGCCGCCGCCCCCGGAGAGGGCTCCAGCGGCGACCCCCGGCGGACCAAGGACGTGACGCCCACCCAAAATCCCACCCTGGACGCCCCCCGGACCGACGCGTCCCAGCAGCTCTTCCAGGACGTCCCCCTGAGCCACTGGGCGGCGGGGGAGATCAACTGGGCCAACCAGATGGGCTACATGAACGGCGCGGGAGGCCGCTTCAACCCCGACGGGGCCATCACCCACCAGCAGATGTGGATGGTCCTGGCCCGGCTCACCGGGTCCAACCCCGCCGGCATGGAGGACGCCCGCCGTTGGGCCGTCCAGGGCGGCTTCGCCGACGGCTCCTCGCCCACCGGAGCGGTAAAGCGCCACCAGCTGGTGACGGCCCTGTACCGCTGCGCCCGCCTCTCCGGCAGCATGAACCGGAACACCACCAGCCTGGCGGGCTACACCGACAGCCGCTCCGTGCCCGCCGTGGCCCGGGACGCCTTCTCCTGGGCCCTGGCCAACGGCATCATCAGCGGCGGCGCCGACAAGACGCTGAAACCCAATGGGACCCTCACCCGGGCCCAGTTCGCGGTGATTCTCTACCGCTACAGCCAAAGAATATAATCGACAGGGGGCGGGCGGACAGCCCGCCTCCTGCTTTTGAAAGGAGACGCCTATGGACACCATCGCCGCCATCGCCGCCGGGGGAGGGGCCCCCTCCGCCATCGGGGTAATCCGGGTCTCGGGGCCGGACTGCTTTGCCGTCTGCGGACAAATCTTCCGGGCCGCCCGGCCCTTTGAAGAGCTGGAGGCCCGGCGGATGGTCCTGGGAGAAATTCCCGACCGGGAGGGCCGGGTCCTGGACCGGGGGCTGGCGGTGCGCTTCCCCGGCCCTCACAGCTACACCGGGGAGGACTCGGCGGAGTTCCACTGCCACGGGTCCCCGATGGTCCTCCGGGAGGTGCTGGCGGCTCTCTTTGCCGCAGGGGCTCGGCAGGCGGGACCGGGGGAGTTCACGAAGCGGGCCTTTTTGAACGGGCGGCTGGACCTGACCCAGGCGGAGGCCGTCATCGACCTCATCGACGCGGAGACCGCCGCCGCCGCCCGGAACGCCGCCGCCCAGCTGGACGGGGGGCTCCGCCGGGTGCTGGAGCCCATCCAGGAAGCCCTGCTGGACGTGACCAGCCGGTTTTACGCCGTGGTGGACTACCCGGACGAGGACATCCAGGACGCGGGGCCGGAGGAAATCGCCGCCACCCTGCGGCAAGCGGAGGGGCACCTGACGGCTTTGCTTGCCACCTGCAAACGGGGGAAGGTCCTCAAGCGCGGCGTGCGGACGGCCATCGTGGGCCTGCCCAACGCGGGGAAGTCCTCCCTGCTCAACGCCCTGGCGGGGTACGAGCGGGCCATCGTCACCGACATCCCCGGCACCACCCGGGACACGGTGGAGGAGTCCGTCCTCTGCGGCGGAGTGCTGCTGCGGCTCATCGACACGGCGGGCCTCCGGGAGACGGAGGACCAGGTGGAAAAGCTGGGGGTGGAGCGGTCCCGCCGGGCCATGGAGGAGGCGGAGCTGATTCTGCTGGTGAAGGACGGAGCTGTGGGGATCTGCCCGGAGAAACGGGCCTATCTGGAGGCGGAGGCCATTCTCCTGAACCAGGTGGCGGAGACGGGCAAGCCCTGGCTCTGTATCGAGTCCAAATGCGACCTCACCGGGCCCCACGCCTTTTCCCTGGGGCTCATTCAAAAGGACGCCAACAATCCCGCCGCCTGCCTCTGCGTGTCCTCCGTCACCGGCCAGGGCCTGGACAAGCTGGAGGAGGCCGTGGCCGCTCTGTTCCCCGCCGGAGAGGCGGGGGAGGCAGGGAGCCTGCTGACGGACCAGCGGCAGGAGGAGGCGGTTTCCCGGGCCCGGGCCGCCGTCCGCCGGGCGCTGGAGGCCCTGGAGGGCGGTCTGACCCCCGACGCCGCCCTGACGGACGCCGAAGAGGCCCTGGACGCCATTGGAGAGCTGACGGGCCGGACGGCCAAGGAGGAAATCGTGGAGCGGATCTTCTCCCGGTTCTGCGTGGGGAAGTGAAAATGACGCTTGCATATTCTGATCCGGCTGTGGTATAATAACCATAGCTGAAAGGTGGTCAGCATCCAAGGCGCTCACAAAAGGCGGACTCCCGGAGAGTGGCAGCTCTCCGGGAGTCTTTTTTTAGGCTTACTGTCCCTTGCGGTGCCGGTCAAGCCATTTGCAAATGTAGTAGGCAGCTACACTTGCCGCGACCGAGAGCAAAAAGGTGGTCAAGATATCCAAGGTCCTCACCTCCTCCCTGTTGCCAGTTTGGAGAGGGGCAGCACAGACAGCATACCAGATTTCGACAGGGGTCGCAAGGAGGGGTCTTGAAAAATATGTTTTTCAACCCCCCAAAATGTGGTTTACAAAACCGCGTCGTGGTGTTACAATAACCATTGCGAGCCGCCCGGCCCCGCCGGGCGGCCCCTGCTGTCAAAAGAATTTGACAGCAGGGGCAAGTTTTCAGAACCCGTGGGAAGTTCTGAAAACTGTAGATTTAAATGGTGCAGGAAACCCCTCCTGGGTTTCCCGCACACACCCTTCCTTCCCGAAAAAAGGAGGACTCATGAACGATTTGACCGATCTTCTCTCCCGTCTCCGGGACCAGCGGCCTGTGGACTGGGACCAGCTGCCGGACTTCTCCCTGTACATGGATCAGGTTCTCTCCTATATGGACCGGCAGGTCATCCGCTTCGACGGGGACGACGGCCTCACCGCCGCCATGGTGAACAACTACACGAAAAGCGGCCTGGCCCCCCGGGCCGAGGGGAAGAAATACGGCCGGGAGCACCTGGCCTATTTTACCGCCATCTGCGTGTTAAAGCGGGTCATGTCCACCCGGGACATGGACCTGCTCATCCGTGAAGAGCTTCAGGACCGCCCGGTACGGGAGGGCTACGACGCCTTCCGCCAAAGCCTGGACAAGGCCCTGAACATCACCGCCGACGAGCTGGCCGCCCGGCTGGGGGACCAGGAGCTGGACGATCCCGCCCTGGCCGACGCCGCCATCCACTTTTCCCTCTTGAGCTACGCCGCCGGCGTGGCGGGGAGCCGCTGTGTCGCCCTCCTCCGAGAGCGGAAGGGCCCCAAGGGCAAAAAAGAAAAGGAGCGTGAATGAAGATGTCCGACTATGTCATCATGACCGACAGCTGCTGCGACCTTCCCGCAGAGCTGGCGGAGGAGCTGGGGATAGAGGTCCTGCCCCTTCGGCTGGAGCTGGAGGGACGGGAGTACCGGAACCTGCTGGACGGCAGTGAAATCGGCTTCCAGGAATTTTACGGCAAGGTCCGGGGCGGGGCCATGCCCGTTACCTCCGCCGTGAACGTAGGGGAGTTCGACGCCGCCATGCGGCCCATTTTAAAGGCGGGGAAGGACATCCTCTGCCTGTGCTTTTCCTCCGCTCTCTCCACCACCTACCAGTCCGCCGTCATCGCTGCCCGGGAGCAGGAGGAGGAGTTCCCGGAGCGGAAGATCCGGGTGGTGGACAGCCTCTGCGCCTCCATGGGACAGGGGCTCTTCGTCTGGCTCTGCGCCCAGGAGCAGAAGAAGGGGAAGACTCTGGAAGAGGTCCTGGACTTCGCCGAGGGAGCCAAGGCCAACGTCTGTCACTGGTTCACCGTGGACGACCTGAACCACCTGAAGCGGGGGGGCCGGGTCAGCGCCGCGGCGGCGCTCTTCGGGACCATGCTGTCCGTCAAGCCCGTGCTCCACGTGGACGGCCAGGGGCGGCTGATCCCCATGGAGAAATGCCGGGGGCGAAAGGCCTCCCTGCTGGCCCTGGTGGACCACATGGAGAAAACGGCGGTGGACCCGGAGCGCTATCCGGTCTTCATCAGCCATGGAGACTGCCCGGAAGACGCCGGGTTCGTGGCGGAGGAAATCCGCCGCCGCTTCGGCGCCAAGGACATCCGCATCAGCTACGTGGGCCCGGTCATCGGCAGCCACACGGGGGCGGGGGTCATGGCCCTGTTCTTCGTGGGCCGGAGCCGTTGAGATGAGAAAGGCGGTTTGACATGCGCTGGCTGGAAGTGCACATCGACACGAACCATGCGGGGCTGGAGACAGTCCAGGCCCTGCTGTCCTCTCTGGACGTGGACGGCGTAATGATCGAGGACGAGGAGGAGTTCCAGGACTTCCTGGAGCACAACCACGACTATTGGGACTACGTGGACGAGGACCTGGAGCGCCATATGGCGGGCCGGTCCCGGATCACCTTCTATCTGGAGGCCCGGGAGGCGGGCTTTGCCAAACTGGGGGAGGTCCGCATCGCCCTGGAGGGGCTGAAGCGGGAGAGAACGGACCTGGGAACCCTGCTCATGACCCTGGAAAACGTGGAGGACGCGGACTGGGAGAACAACTGGAAGCAGTACTACAAGCCCATGGAGATCGGGAAGCGGCTGCTGGTCATCCCCCAGTGGGAGGAGGCCGACCCGGGAGACCGGGTGCCCCTCTATTTAGACCCGGGACTCACCTTCGGCACCGGGGCCCACGCTACCACCCGCCTGTGCCTGACGGCCCTGGAGGGCCTGGTCCGGGGCGGGGAACGGGTGCTGGACCTGGGCTGCGGCAGCGGCATTTTGTCCGTGGCCGCCCTGCGTCTGGGGGCTGGGTCCGCCCTGGCGGTGGACATCGACGACAAGTGCCGCACCGCCGCCCGGGAGAACGCCGGGCTCAACGGCATCGGCCCGGACCGGCTGGACATCCTGGTGGGGAACATCCTGACGGACGAAACCGTGGCGGAGAAGATCGGCGGAGGCTATGACATCGTGCTGGCCAACATTGTGGCGGATGTCATCATCGCTCTGGCGCCCCGGGTCCGGGGACTGCTGGCCCCCGGCGGGACCTTCCTCTGCTCCGGCATCATCGAAGGCCGGGCGGAGGAGGTGAAAGCCGCCTTAGCCGCCGCCGGGCTGGAGATTCTGGAGAGCCGGGAAGATAACGCCTGGTATGCCTTTACCTGTCAATAAGCAAAGGGCGAACCCTTTCGGGTTCGCCCTTGTTCGCGCCTATTCGCCGGGCACCTGGTCCGTGACCATGATGAGGCCCAGCTTATCCAGCTCCAACGTCCGGGGCGTGCCCCGGTACAGGTCGATGACGGAGCGGATCCCGTCCATCCTCTCCCTGGGGACGCAGAACAGGGCTCCGCCGCCGGAGGCCAGCAGGTACTGAACCCGAACCTCTCCGGTGTCCTTGTCCGCGCCGCAGACCTGGAAGAAGATCCCGTCTCCCAGCTCCACCACTTCCCGGTCCTGGAGGACGTAAGTCCCTTTTCCCAGGTGCTGGTCCGCAAGGCCGCTCTGCTCCAGAATCCAGCGGCAGAGGGCGGGGCCCGCCTGGGCGTAGAGGGACAGGGCCTCCTCCGTGTCAAAGCCCTGCTGGGACGGGGCCTCGTAAAAGGCCAGGCCCCGGTGGCAGAGAAACACCGTGTACTTCACCGGCTCCCGGACGGCGTATTCCTCCTCGCTCCGGGGGTCGATGGGGGGGACCTGATACCAGTCCTGCCGTGAGAGGTCCTCCAGCAGCTTTCCCAAGGCGGCCAGGTCCTCTTCCGCCCCCAGCAGCGGCAGGTTCAGCAGATAGGCCCCCGGCGCGTCGCCGATCTCGTGGGAGTATGACCCCAGGTCCAGGTCCAGCCCCCGTTCTTCGGCGAAGTCCTCCAGGGCTCGCTTCACTAAAATGTGAGGGTAGTTGGTCTGGTAGCCCGGCCAGTCCTCCGACCGCTCTCCCCAGGGGGAGGCGTGGAAGTACAGCTCCGGGTCCGCCGCCGGGGCAAAAATGTCCTCGGACACGGCGTGGACAAAGGGCTGGCCGAAGTCCTCCTCCAGCCACTGGGGGGCCTTCTCCGTCCAGCGCTCTGCCGCCTGGCGGGCGGCGCGGTCTTCCCGGGCGGTTTGCAGGTTGACGCCGATGCCAATAGAGAGAAACACCGCCAGGAAGGTGAAGCAGGCCACGATGACGGCCTTTCGCCAGGGGGGGTAGCTCCGCCAGCCGCTCTTCGCTCTGGAGGCCCGCCGGGCGTCCGCCCGCTTCACCCCCAGGAGGCGGTAGAGGGGCTTGTAGGCCGGGTACTTGGAGGCGTTGTGGGCCTCGTAGGCGTCGAAGAGGGCCCGGCGGACCTCCGGGGACAGATCCGGATGCTGTTCCAAAAAGTCCTCCAGCAAAAGGACGAAGTCCATGTCGGCCCGGACGCTGAGAAACATGGAGCTGTCCAGAAAGCGCCTCCACAGGGCCGGGGACGCGTCGGAGCGCTCCAGCAGCTCCAGGGCCCGGACCGCCGCCAGCACGTCGGGCCAGGCGTCCTCCCCGTCCTTCTCCCACCACTGCCGGGCCTGGGAGGCGCAGCGGGCCCAGTTCTTGTGGCGCAGGTCCTCCAACCTCCGGCGGCGGGCCTCCTGGGCCTCCTCCTCCCCTTCGGCGAAGAGGCGCTCGAAGTCCCACTCCGGGGCCTGGGGCTCCGCCTCTTCCTCCGCCTCCCCGGCGGGCTCCTCTTCCAGGAGCTCGTCATAGTCCCACTCCGGGGCCTGGGGGCCGGACTCCCCGGCGGGGCGCCCGGGGGCCTTCTGTTCCTCCAAGAGTTCGTCGTAGTCCCATTCGGCCTCCTTGGACTCCGGCTCCGGGGCGAAAGGCGGGGCGGGCGCTTCCGCTCCCTCCGGGGCGGGGCGGGCGTTCTTCCGGCGGGCGCTCCGGCTGGCCTCCTGATAGGCGGCGTGGAGGCGCTGGAAGCCCTCCGGGTCCTCCTCCGGGTGGGCGGTTTTCAGGCGTTCGGCGTAGGCCCTCCGAATCTCCGGAAGCCCCGCCGGGCCGGGGAGACCCAGCTCGTTCCAAGGCCAGCTCACAGATCCTCCTCCTCATCCTCGCCGAAGGGCTCCGGCGGGGACAGGGCCGCGTCCCCCAGATAGGCTTCCGCCTGGTCGAAGAAGCGGTCCAGGCGGCGGGTGGCCTTGGCGATTTTCAGGGCCTCCTGGGTAGAGAGGACCCGCTGATACCAGTCCAGCAGGGTCCCCACCCGCTCCCGGAGGTCCCCCACGGTGACGGCGTACAGCCGCTCTCCCCGGGCCGCCATGGCCCGGCACGCCTCCTGCTCCCGGGGGTGGAGCTTCAGGCGGGACAGCTCCTGGAGGCGGCGCTCCGCCTCCTCGGGGGTCATGTCCTTGTTCTGGAGGACCAGGCGCTCCGCCTGGCCCGCCTCGTTGACCGCCTCCACCTCCAGGAGGCCGTTGATGTCGTAGGTGAAGCGGATGCGCACGGACTGCTGTCCCCGGGGGGGCGGGGGCACGGGGAGCTGGAGCTCCCCCAGCAGGGTGTTGTCCTCGCAGTAGCGGTGCTCCCCCTGGAAGACACGGACGTCCACCTTGTCCTGGCCGTCCCGGACGGTGTAGTAGATCCCCATCTTGCTGGAGGGCAGGACGCTGTTCCGCTCGATGATGGGGCTCATCAGGTCCCGGCCCGGCTCGCCGGCGTTGTACCGGGCCACCCCCAGGGTGAAGGGACACACGTCGGTGAGGACCAGCTCCCGGAGGTCCCCCGCCCGGGCCTTCATCCCGGCGCAGATCCCGGCCCCCAGGGCCACGGCGGTGTCGGGGCGGCTATCCCCGGTGGGCTCCTTGTGGAGGGTCCGGGCGATGTACCGCCGGACGGCGGGCATGTGGCTGGAGCCCCCCACCATCACCAGGTCGTCCAGCTCCTGGAGGGAAATCCCGCCGTCCAGGAAGACCTTCTGAATGGGGGCGGTCATCCGCCGGAAGAGGGCCCCGCACTTGCGGATCAGCCACTCGTTGGAGAGGGTCAGGGCGGCGGAGACGCTGCCGTCGTCCACGGACATGATGACCATTTCCTGATTCGTCAGGGCCATCTTGCAGGTCTCCGCCTGGCGGATCATCAGCTCCCGCTGGCGGGGGGTGAGCGCCTCGAACTCCAGGCCGCAGTCCTCGCAGAAGCCCCGGACAATGGCCAGATCAAAGTCCGCGCCCCCCAGGCGGTTGTCCCCGCTGACGGCGGTGACGCTGACTACGTTCTCGAACCGCTCCACCAGCGACACGTCCAGGGTTCCGCCCCCCAGGTCGAAGACCAGGCAGACCTTGTCCTCCTCCCCCCGGCCCAGGTGCCCCGCCACGGCGGCGGCGGAGGGCTCGTTCACCAGCCGGTCCGCTTTCAGTCCCGCCAGGGCGGCGGCCCGTTTCGTGGCCGCCCGCTGGGCCTCGGCGAAGTAGGCGGGGACGCTGACCACCGCCTCCTCCACCGGCTCCCCAAGGTAGGCCTCCGCGTCCTCCCGGAGGGAGCGGAGCACCAGAGAGGACAGGTCCTCCGGCGTGAAGGTCCGGCCCCCCAGGCAGAAGGTCTTGGACGTGCCCATGTGCCGCTTGAACCGGGCGGCGGTCCGCTCCGGGTGGGAGATGAGGCGGTCCCGGGCCGCCCGGCCCACCAGGATGCTGCCGTCCTCGTCCACGCTGACCACGCTGGGCGTCAGGACCTCTCCGGCGGCGTTGGGGATGAGCTCGCTGCGCCCGTTCCGCCAGACGGCGGCCAGAGAGTTGGTGGTGCCCAGGTCGATGCCGATGATTGCCATGCCGTGTCCCGCCTTCCTTCGTTTGCTGGGGATATCATAGCACCTGAAAAAGAGGTTTGCAAGGGCAAACGAAACGGGCCGCCCCCAGGGGGCGGCCCGTTCTTCGCTCATGTCACTTCCAGCGGCTGTACACGGTGGTGAAGCCCAGAATGTCCACCAGCCCGGAGAGGGAGCCCCACTCGTCCCACTGGACCTTGCCGTTCAGCTTCAATTCGCAGGCGGTGTAGGCGTCCTCCTCCCGGTCCACACCGGTGAGAATCAGCACCCGCTCCACGTCCTCGTAGTGGATGTGAACCACGTCCCCCACGGACAGGGTGCGCAGCTCCCGGTGCTGGGTGAGGGGCGCGTCCTCGCCGAAGACGAAGTCGCTGACCGCCAGTCCGAAGGACAGGCAGCTCCGGGTGGCCCCAAACCGGGGGACCTTGTAGTCATAGCGGACGGTGCTGCTCCAGACCGTGCCGTCCGGGCAGCCCTCCTTGGCCAGCTCCAGCAGCTCCAGGATGTTTTCCTCGCTCCGGGATTTGCCGTTGGGGAGGCGGCCCTCCTCGCACCGGGGCGTGGCCCGGTTCACCCGGGTCATCATCTCCTGCACCGCCTCCTCTCCCTGGAGGCCGAAGGCGGGCATCTCCTGGACCTCCACGCCCGCGTCCGGGTCCTCCGGGACCTCCCGGGGGCCGTTCAGGAATTCGTCCAGCCGGGACCAGATGACGGCGGCCTGGGCCCGGGTCAGCGTGTCCTCCCCGGAGAAGCGGCCGTCGCTTTGGCCTTTCAGGATACCGTGACCCCAGCAGGTGAAAACGGCGCTGTGATAGCCCTCGGGGATCTCCTCCCAGTCGGCGATCGACTCGGTGGAGAGCTGAATCGTCTCGTGGAGGGCGTCCTTTTCCAGGATGACATTATAGACGATCTGGGCCATGTCATAGCGGCTCAGGGGCTCGTTTACATAGCGGTCCCAGCGCTTGCCCAGGTCCCGCCAGGTTCGTTCCACGGACGTGCCCGCAAGAACGGGGAGGCAGGCCTCCATGGCCCGGTACTTCCCCTCCTTGGCGGCGGCGTACTCCTCCGACAGAAAGGACCTGGTGAGCATCGTACAGAACTGGGAGGCGGTGACCTCCCGATCCGGCTGGAAGGAGCCGTCGCCGTACCCGGTCACCACGCCCGCGTCGATGGCGGTTTGAACGGCCTCCCCGGCCCAGTGGCCCTCCGGCAGGTCGTAAAAGTCCGCCGCCCGGGCCGGGAGCGTCAGGCAGAGCAGGGCCAACAGCGGCAGGAAAATTTTTTTCATAGGTGGAATGCTCCTTTTCGATGAGTTGTCCCCATCTTACCACGCCCCGGGAGGGACCGCAAGGTTCCCCCGGCAGAGTTTAAAGTATCGTCACAGTTTGCACGCGCGCAGCAGGTCCTCCGCGAAGCGCTCCAGCCGCCCCTGGATCCCCGGCAGGCGCAGGGCCGCCCCCGCGTCGTTGGCGGTCTCCATCAGGATGGCCCCCGGGGGCAGGCGGAAGCCCTTGTTGGCGCACAGGGCGGAGACCACCTGGCCCGCCACGATGTCCCCGCCGGAGTAGCCGGAGACCACGATGGCGAACACCGCCTTATCCTCGAAAGAGGTGGTCCGGTACAGGGCCGTCAGGCGGTTCACGGCGGCGGTGAGGTTGGCGGAAAGGGCGTCGTTGTAGTTGGGGCAGAGGAGGACCACCGCGTCCGCCTCCCGCAGGGCGGGGAAGACCTCCTGCACCATGACGCCGCCGTAAAAGCAGCCCCCTTGCTCCCCGAAGTGAAGGCAGGTGGTGTAGGGACACCCGGCGCAGTCCTCCAGCGTCCCGTTTCTAAGGCCGATCTCCCGGACCTCGCAGCTTCCCTCTATGCGCTCCCGCACCCGGCCCCAGAGGTCCAGGGTGTTGGAGGTGGCCCGGCTGGAGGCGTGAAGGGCCAGCACCCTGGGCCGCTCCCGCCGGGGGGGCGCGAAGTCCAGCACCCGTTCCGCCAGGTCCCGCACCGCCAGACGGTAGGCCGTCTCCAGACCGCAGTCCGCGTTCTTGGCCTGAACGGTGAAATTCCGGAGGTCCCCCGTGGCCTCCGCCAGGGGCCGCCCCGGGAAGGCGCAGCCCGCCAGGTGGGCCGCCAGAATCAGGTCCCGGCCCGCCGCCTTGGTGTACAGGTCCCCGGCCCCGTCGACGATCACGCCCCCCACGCTGCCCCGGAGGCAGCCGGGGTGGTCCCGCAGCCGGGCCAGCAGGGCCCACAGCTCCGGATTGACCCCGCTGCCCGGCAGGGAGAAGGCGAAGAGAATCCGCCGGTTTTCCAGGGGCTCGCCCCTCCGGTAAAGCCGGGCCTCCAGCCCCGCCAGGGCGGCGGACAGGGTCTTCCCCAGCCGCCCGGTCAGCGGACCGGGGCCGGTGACAATGGTCAGTTCCCGTTCCATGGCGTCCTCCTGTCGTCAGGAAATTTCGTGGAGGGCCCGCTCCGTCTCCCGGAGGCGGGCGAAGAGGGCGTCGGGCAGCTCCAGGGTCTCCACCTCCAGCCCCCAGGGGGTGAAGCGGTTCCGGCACCCGAACCACACGCCCCCCAAGGGCACGGACCCGCAGTGCCACTGTCCCCGGAGGGTCAGCAGCAGCTGCATAGCCCCGGAGGACACGGCGGGCGCCACATAGGGCTTGAAGCCCAGGTCCCGGATGCGGAGGTTGGCCTCCAGGGTCAGGCGGGTCAGCTCCCGGGACAGTTCGTCGTCGTAACGCGCCACGGAGTTGGCGGCGACCAGGCCCCTTCCATGGGGGCCGAAGGTCCGGCCCTCCGTCAGGAAGGAGGCAAAGCGGGGGTCCCGCTTGGCGAAGTACGCCGCCCGGGCGTTCATCACCCCCAGGCCGAAGCCCTGGACCTGTTCGGGCAGCAGGCCCAGGTGGTCCAGCTCCCCGCTGGGGCCCAGGTTGGAGGCCAGCCACGCCGCCCGGCACAGGGGATCCACCGGGTCGCTGAGGACGATGAAGAGCCCCCGGAAACCCGCCTCCCGGGCCCGGCGGGCGAAGGACTCCACCAGGGGGCGGTTGGCCTCCAGCTGGGCCATGCGCACGTCCTTCACGGCGCTGCCCACCGCCGGGACGGCCTTGGTGGCGGCGAAGATAAACACGTCGCAGTCAAAGAGCCGGTCCGGCCCCACGGCCTCCACCTCGGGGAGGGACGCATAGTCCCAGGGCCAGGCGATCTGGCCCATCTCCGCAGTCCACCGGGCCACGGCGTTCTCATTCAGGTCGCAGACGCCGACAGAGGAGATCACGTCCCCGCCCAGCAGCTTCAGGGCCGTCAGCAGCGTTCCCCCCACGTCTCCCACGGCCAGGAGATGGACCCGCTTTTTCCCCGGCCTGGGGGTCACGAAGTCCAGGGCCTCCCCATGCCGGGGATGGCGCGTATTGGCGGCGGTGAGCCGCCCCGCCGGCAGGGCGGTCCTCTGCTCCTCCGTCAGGGACGGAGGCGGCTCCTCGATCCGCCGGGGGTCCAGGCGGCGGACATCCGGAGTCCCGGAAAGCTGCCGGGGGTCCGTCACCCGCCAGACGGCGGGGCCCAGGCCGGGGTCCCCCTCCGCCTTGTATAGAATTTGTTCAATTATACTCATAGTATCTCCATTATTTCAGAAGCTCCCGCATCCGGTCCAGCTGCCGGAGGTCCCCCTCCAGGCACACGGAGGCGGAGAGGTTGGGGTCGTACCGCAGGGCGGAGCCCTTGTCGGGGCTCAGGGGCAGAATCACCGCCTCGCTGAGCCGGGAGAGGGTCAGGTTCCGGGCGTAGCGCTCCCGGTAGGCCCGCTCCAGGGCCAGGAGAAGACTGCGGCTGTTTTCGATGCAGGTCCGGGAGAAGCGGAACACCGCCTCCCGGCCGCACTGGCTGTAGAACCGGGGGAAGGCGTAGGGCAGAATCAGGTTCACCGCCGGGGTCAGCCCCGGCACGGAGGGAACCCCCTTGTCCACGGCGTCCCCACCGATGAAGGGGTACATGGTGGATTCCACAAACCAGGCCCGGAGGTCCGGGACAAAGTACACGCTCTCCACCTTCCGGCCCCGGGCGGCCATCAGGTCCCGGCCCCGGCCGGAGAGGAGGCCCACCACGCAGCGGTCGATGTCCAGCTCTTCCCGCCGGAAGAGGGGGTCCAGGACGTTGATCCGGTTGCCGGTGTGGAGCAGGTCGTCCACCAGCATGACGGGGCGGCGGAAGGAATGGATGGTCCGGATCTGGCTCTCCAGGGGGGCGTAACCCGGGAAGGGGGCGATGGTGAAGGAGTGCAGGTCCGGGGCGAAGACCTTGTCGGTGTGGATGGTTTTCGTCACCGTGTTGGGCACGGCGTTGCCCCGAAGAATCTTGCCGAAGGGGACGCACATCTTGGGGCCCAGCACCCGGGGAGTCTGGGGCTCGGCGGGGACGCCGTTCTCCTCCGTCAGCTTCCGGACCAAGCGGTGGTAGATGACCTCGGCGTTGAGGGACAGGACCAGCGTCCCGGGGTACAAGCCGCACACCGCCTCCTGCAGGCGGAGGTGGGCCGCCCCCATGGCCGCCAGAACCTGCCGGTCCGAGGCGAAGGGCTCCTTCAGGGTGGTGGAGATATTCTGCACCAGCACCGCCGGGGACCGCATGTCCACCAGAAGAAGGGGCTTGGGCGTCTCCAGCTCCGCGGGGACGAAACCCTGGCGGCGGAGCATGTCCAGGCCCGCTGGGTCCGACGGGCCCCACCAGACGGCATAGCCGCAGTCGTCCTCCGCCGCCCGGGTCAGCGCCTCCGTCAGCAGGAGCTGGCCCACGTCGTAGTTTCCCCCGGGGGCCTTGACGGTTCGGAGCAGCGTCAGCAGCTGGATGCGCCCCGCCGTCCGGGTGCGGACCCAGTGGGCCAGCTCCTCGCTGCCGAAGGCGTTGAACAGCTCCCCGGAGTTGACGATCCGGGTGGTCAAAACCCCCAGGATCCGGGGCCGGGGCCCCGAGGCCCGGAGGAGGAACACGCTGTCCCGGGGGTCCGGGGCGGGCAGGGGGCCAAGGACCTCCTCCAGCTCCGCCCGCAGGGCCGGGGAGGGGGCGTCCACCCGAGAGAACTCCAGCAGGCTGGCCCGGACCAGCTGCTTATACTGGGGCTCCCGGAGGTAGAGGCTGTTCCGGTAGATCAGGTCCTGCACCGTGGGGTCCACCAGATTGGACACGTCCCGGCCCAGGTCGATGTTCTCCCGGATGCGGGTGGAGCTGATGTCCTCCAGGTGGGTGGGCAGCTGGAGCTGAATCACGTGTCCGGTGATGCAGGAGAGGTCCGCCTCGATCTCCCGGCCCTCCGCGTCGCTGGAGCGGCGGAAGACGATGTGGTTCAGGGAGTGGACGGAGCCCTCGCTTGGCGGGGCTTTGTAGGAGGAGGCCCCGGCCACCACGTCGGACCCCACCACGAGATACAGCTCCCGGCCCGCGAAGACCTCCCGCAGGCGGCGGAGATCGTCGGGCGTGGCCAGGTTCACGGGGATGTCGTGGGGGAAGAGATAGACGCCGAACTCGTCGGCAACGGACATGCTGACGATCTGCCGCCGGATCAGGGAGGGCTGGGCCTTCTTGGACCAGGAGAACTCGTCCACCGCCAAGTAGACCTCCATCCTCAGGTCCCGGATGGCGGTGACGATGCCCTTGTGGGAGAGGGAGAAGGGGTCGAAGGTGCCGGGGAAGAAGGCGGCGGCCTTGTCCCGCCACTCGAAGCGGAAGGGCCCGCTCTCGATGCGGTGCCGCACGGCGAAGCGATAGATGTGGGACAGGGCGGCGGCGGTGTGGAAGAAGGTCAGCTCTCCCCCCGGCTGCTCACCGATGAGGAAGAGGAGCTTTTTGGCCACCAGGGTGAAAAGACCCGTCTTGTCCTCATAGCTCAGAACCCGGGAGGCGAAGAGCCCCTCGCCCAGGACCCGCAGGGCCTCCTGGCGCACGGGCTCCATGCAGGAGGCCAGCCCCTTGAGAAGCAGGCCCGCCATGCGCTGGCGTCGGCGCTCCAAGGTCTCCTCCGGCTCGCGGAAGCGTTTGCCGTACACCCGGTAATGCTCCAGCAGAGACCCCACGGTGGAGAGGGCCCCCGCCGCCACGCTGGCGCTGGAGGAGGAGAGAAAGCGCAAGAGCTCGTCCAGGATCTCGTCCAGCTCCCGGGGGGTGAGCCACAGGAGGAACTGCCCCAGGTAGGGGGGGATATACTGGGAGATCTCGGACTGGCCGGTCTCCAGGGCCTCGCACAGCTCCACGGCCACCTCGTTCCGCCGGGGGGGCGTCAGCATGGGGGCGATGTCCAGCAGCGCCCCGCCGGCCAGCCGGCGGACCACCACGTTCTCGCTGACCTTCATCAGGTTGGAAAAATGGGTGGCGATGTGGAGGGCGGCGTCCCCCTCTCCCCGCCGGGCCTGATCCAGCAGGTATTCCACGCCCACGGCCTTCAGCACCCAGGGGGTAGCGGTCTTCAAATTGTCCAGGAACACGCCGCTGGCGGCCTCCCCCTGGTCCAGAAGCAACTGATGGCCGGTCACGTCCAGACCCAGCAGCTTCCCCAGCCGGGACTGCAGGTACAAAAGCGGCGTGGAGGACCGGCAGTCCGCCGTCTCCACGGCCCGTGCCACGGCCTCCCGCTCAGGGGAGTCCTGCCCCAGGACGGGGAGCAGACGGCGGCTGAGGCGCATGGCGGCGGCCTGCTGGGGGGCCTCGCCGCTCTCCAGCCACCAGGCGGCGAAGTCCGCCAGCCGGGTCACGTCCTTGGGGGCGATGCGCTCCATGGGCAGGTTCAGCGCCGTGTTCATCAGGGCGAAGGCCCCCTCCGCGTCCTCGGCGGCGGGGTGCTGGTAGTGGCGGAAAAGGAGCTCGGAGAAGCGGGGGAAGTCCTCGTCCGAGCAGCCCCCCAGCAGGGCGTCCGCCGCCGTCTTGGCCTGATAGCGGATCATGCTGATCTGCCGGGACGTCAGGCGGCGGTCCGGGTGAATGAGCTTTTCCAGATACTCCGCCCAGAGCTCGAAGGGCCGCTCCTCCTGGGGGCTGGGAGCCGTGCCCTTGGGCAGCTCCTTCTTGTAGCCCGAGAGGAACTTGGACAGAATGCGCCCCATGAGCCCCGCCGCCTGGCGGCGGATGTCCCCGTCGGGCTGGAGGAGGAGCTCATAGAGGAACTCCAAGGTCTGCTCCTTCTGCTCCACGGTCCAGTAGGTGAAGTACTCCCGGAAGACGGACACATAGGCCCGGATGCGCCCCGGGTCCTTCTCCCCCCGGGCCGCCTCCAGCGTGGCCACGAAGAGCCGCTCCCGGCTCAGCCGGTGCATCAGGCGGATGTTGTGGTCCACCGCCGTCCGGCGGAGGCCCAGGACCACTTCGTCCTCGTCCATGAGGGAGGGGTCCTTCCGGGGCAGGGGCGGGCCCCCGGCGGTTTCCAGGGTCACGTCCACGCCGAAGGTTTTGAGATAGCCCTCGAAGTCCCGGAGCTTCAAATAGACGTAGCGGTAGCGCTTCTGTTTGGCGGCGTCCACGTTGTCCAGCTTGGAGAGGATCACGTCGAAGGCGTCCGCCAGGGAGAAGAGCCTCGCCTCCTCCCCGCCGCCGGGGAGGCGCTCCTGCTTCACCCGGAAGTCGGCGTACACCAGGACCAGGGACTCGGAGGACAGGTTCTCCAGCTCCAGGTCCCAGACGGAGTGGTTGGCGGCCACCCGCCCCAGGGCCCCCAGGCCCCGCCAGGTGAACCACTGGTCCGTGTAGTAGTAGTGGAGGTAGGGCACCCGCTCACCGGGCTTGCAGCCGAACTTGCCGATGTCGTGTCCCGCGGCGGCGGCGGAGATGAGCCCCAGGTCGATTTTCCCGCCCCCGGCCTTGAAGGCCCGGGAGACCATCATGGACACATGGTGGACCCCGGCGATGTGCTCGCAGGTGTGGAAGGGGGTGACCTCCCGGCCCAGGCGCAGGAGCTCGTAGACATACTCCTCCCGCCAGCGGCGGAGAAACTGGCGGTAGTCCCCCTCGACGGCGCTGGTCTTTAGCTCCTCCTCCGTGCAGAAGGCGAAGTCCAGCCAGAAGTCGAAGGGCAGGGCCTCCCGCTCCGCGTCGTAGAGGGTCCGGAGAAACTGGAGGAAGCACAGCGCCCCGTCCCGCTGCGCCGGGGTATGGGCCGGATCCGCCTGGGGATAGAGCAGGGAGACCGCCGTCCGGTAGGCGTACAGGGCCCAGCCCTCCTTTGGCTCCGGGGCGGCGGCGTCCAGCACGGGGCGGAAGGCCTCCAGAGCCCGGCCGCTGGAGATCCGCGCCTCAATGGGCAGCAGGGGGGCCGTCAGGGCGGCCCAGTCCAGATCGGAGAAAAGGGCTTCCGCCTCTCTCCGGGGCCGGGCCAGCTTTTGCAGAAACGCCTCCTCTTGAAAGGCGCGGGTCAGGTCCAAGCAGAGCTGTTCCATGGGGTCCTCCGTTCCGCCCAGGGGGCCGGTGGTTTCTTGATAGGGACAGTATACCGCACTTGGCCCCCGGGGGGAAGGGGGAAAGCAAAAAAAGCCGCCCCGTTCGCGGCTGTGAAGCGGGGCGGAAATTGTCGGAGGAACTATTTTTCCAGGGACTCGGGAGAGTCGTCGGGGCCGTCCTCTCCCTGGGAGATATAGACTTCCTCCGCATGGTACAGGGCCTCTCTGAGACGCTCTTTTGCTGTGCCGACGTTCAGCTTGTCCATCTCGTCCAGGGCGTCCGCTATCGCACCGGCCGCGATGAAATACATTTTCTGAAAGTTGGGCATCATGACACCTCCTAATTTTCCAAATGTTGGTTACCCCGATATAAGGATATACTTTAATAAGGTAAATGTCAAGAATGGATATCCCTGTTAAACTATATTCGAGGTGAGGGGCCATGGAAGATCTGAAGAGTATCATCAGCTATCAGACGCAGGAATATGGCCGGATCGTGGTAAAGCTGGATAAGGTGCTGGATGAGCGAAAAATCAGCCGAAATAAGCTTAGGACATTGACAGGCGTTAAATATGATGTGATTACCCGCTATTATCGGGGAGAGCAGATCGAATTGGTGGACTTAAATTTCCTGGCGAAAGTGTGCTACGCTTTGGATTGCAGGATTGAGGATTTGTTGGAATATCAGAGGCCCGAATAAAAATCCCCGGAGTATCATACTCCGGGGATTTTCCTGTAGGCTCGTACGTTCCGGCCCCTGACAGCCGCGGAGGAGGGTCAGCGCCGCCCACAGGCTATTAGGGCTTGTTTGAAAAATAAATATTGCACAAATCAAATAAAAGTGCGAAAA
>CAMXKT010000007.1 GCA_947244595.1 uncultured Oscillibacter sp.
GGGCCTTACATCAACCACCAAAACCCCCGCTCAAACTACGCCGCGTGCTGGAGACTTGCGTAAAAAACGGAGGCACACTCTTGCGCGCCCCTCGTTTTCTCTCTTCCACCGTGCACGGCGCATTCTCTCTTTTCGCAAAAGAGAGAATGGGGGGTGCATTGCCCAGCCATCGCTGACCGCCAATCCGCCCCGCCCGAAGGGCCGGAAAAACCCTCCCCCGACGGGGATCCCCCTTGACAACCCCCCAAAAACATGATACAGTGACGAAAGTTTAAAGGCCACAAAGGGGAGAAGCCTCCCCCATCCCGGCGAAGAGAGAGGGCGTTTTGGTGCGAGCCCTCCCGGGAGGGAGACCGCTTGGCGCCCCTTTCCGCGCCGCGGGGAGGCAATGCCCCGCCGGTCTCCCGCCGTTACCGGGCAGAGCGCCCCCGCCAGGGGGAATTCAGGTGGGACCGCGGACTGGTCAAAGTTCGCCCTGAGCCAGCAAAGGCTCGGGGCATTTTATTTTTAAGGAGAGAATGACTATGGACAACAAGCAGAAGACCATGGAAAAAATCGTCGCCCTCTGCAAGGGCCGGGGCTTCGTCTTCCCCGGCAGCGAGATCTACGGCGGCCTCGCCAATAGCTGGGACTATGGTCCCCTGGGCGTGGAGCTCAAGAACAACGTGAAGCGGGCCTGGTGGAAAAAGTTCGTCCAGGAGAACCCCTACAACGTGGGTCTGGACGCCGCCATCCTCATGAACCCCCAGGTCTGGGTGGCCTCCGGCCACGTGTCCACCTTCAACGATCCCCTCATCGACTGCAAGGCCTGCAAAATGCGTCACCGGGCCGACAAGCTGGTGGAGGGCTACGTCCAGGAAAACAACCTGGACGTGAACGTGGAGGCCATGAGCCAGGAGGATCTGGTGGCCTTCATCCGGGAAAAGGAAGTCCCCTGCCCCGGCTGCGGCAAGCACGACTTTACCGACATCCGCCGCTTTAACCTGATGTTCAAGACCCACCAGGGCGTCACGGAGGACTCCGCCAACGAGGTCTATCTCCGGCCCGAGACCGCCCAGGGCATCTTCGTCAACTTCCCCGCCATCCAGCGGACCACCCGGCGGAAGCTCCCCTTCGGCGTGTGCCAGGTGGGCAAGAGCTTCCGCAACGAGATCACCCCGGGCAACTTCATCTTCCGCATCCGGGAGTTTGAGCAGATGGAGCTGGAGTTCTTCTGCAAGCCCGACACGGACCTGGAGTGGTTCCAGTACTGGCGGACCTACTGCCACGACTGGCTGATCGGCCTGAATGTGAAGGAAGAAAACCTCCGCCTCCGGGATCACGAGCCCGAGGAGCTGGCCTTCTACTCCAAGGCCACCACGGACTTTGAGTACCTCTTCCCCTTCGGCTGGGGCGAACTGTGGGGCGTGGCCGACCGGACGGACTACGATCTGAGCCAGCATCAGAAGTTCTCCGGCCAGGACCTCACCTACTTCGACCAGGAGAAGAACGAGCACTACGTCCCCTATGTCATCGAGCCCTCTCTCGGCGCGGACCGGATGACCCTGGCCCTGCTGGTGGAGGCCTACGACGAGGAAGTGGTGGACGAGGCCAAGAACGACGTGCGCACCGTCATGCGCTTCCACCCCGCCATCGCCCCCTTCAAGGTTGCCGTCCTGCCCCTCTCCAAGAAGCTCAGCGCCAAGGCCCAGGAGATCCAGCAGGAGCTGGCCAAGGAATGGATGGTGGACTTCGACGAGACCGGGTCCATCGGCAAGCGCTACCGCCGGGAAGACGAAATCGGCACCCCCTACTGCGTCACCGTGGACTTCGAGACCGTGGGCGACGCGGACAAGGCCGGGGACAACTGCGTCACCGTCCGGGAGCGGGACTCCATGGCCCAGGTCCGGATTCCCATTGACCAGCTGAAGAGCTACCTGACCGAGAAGCTGGCGTACTGATCCGACAACCAAACACGCGGGGCCGTGGGATACCCCACGGCCCCCGGATTTTTTGACCAATGAAACAATACTCTCTTTTTAAAAAGCGTAAATCTCCCATCGGTCCTCCCTGGCTCCGGCTCTGCCTCTTCACCGCCGCCGCCCTTTGCATGGGTCTGGCCGTCACCGCCGCCATGCAGTGGATCGCTATCGGCACCCTGCCGGGCGTTGTCGAATGGGCCCGGGACTACCCCGGCCACCTGGCCATGACCGCCCTGCTCTGGGCCGTGCCCGTGGCCGTTCTGGGGACGCTGACGGGACGGCTCTGGATCGCCGCCCTGCCCGTGGGGGCCGTGGGGCTGATTCTGGCCCTGGTGGACTACTTCAAAAACGCCATCAACGGCACGCCGCTGGAGCTGGCGGACTTCGGCCTGGCCGGGGCGGCGGGGAACGTCGCGGGCCTAGCGGGGGACCTGACCCCTCCGGAGGATTTTTATCTGGCGGCGGCGGCCCTGGTCTTCTGCGTCCTGGTCCTGCTCCTCACCCAGCGGCTCACCGCCCTGGAAGGGACCGCCCGGGGACGGTCCTGCCTGTTCTCCCTGGCCCTGGCGGGCATGCTCCTCACCGGCACGGGGACCCGGACCGTAGGGGGCTGGCTGGGAGTGGACTTCTACACCCGAATGGATCCGGCGGAAAACCACAGCCTCCACGGCCTGACCCTCAGCCTCTGGCGGGATGCCTTTCCCCAGCCTAAGATTCCGCCGGAGGGCTACGATGAGGACTACATGCTGGACGTGCTCAGCCGGGTCGACCAGCTCCTGGGCCCCGCCCGGGAGGAGCCGGAGGCCAAGCCCAACATCCTGTTTATCCTCTCCGAATCCTTCTACGACCTGACCCGCCTGCCAGTGCTCCGGTACGAGGGGGACCCCCTGGAGAACTTCCACGCCCTGGAGGCGGAGAGCGTCAGCGGCGCCTTCCACAGCCACTACCTGGGCTACGGCACCGGGTATCTGGAAGTCCCCATGCTCTACGGGCTGAACGCCCTGGACTTGCCGCCGGGGACCAATATCTGCTTCCAGGACGAGGCCGTCTACGAGCGCTTCGACGCCCTGGCGGAGCAGTACACCAAGTCCGGTGATTACACTGCCGAAATGCTTCACGCCTATGATAACACTTTGTATAACAGGACCGTCACCTATCCACTGCTCGGTTTCAACGATTTGTATTTTTCCGATGATATTCAACAAATGGGCATCGAACGGGAAGGCGGGGCCTACGGCGGGTTCTACATGCGGGACGGCTACTTCTTCCAGGGGATGCTGGAACGGATGAAGGCGGTGAATGCCACCGGAAAGCGGGCCTTTCTCTACGGCATCACCATGGAGAACCACCAGCCCTTCGAGCCCCAGAAGTTCAACTACGAGTGCCAGATTCCCCTGGTGGCCCCGGACTTCACCCCCGCCCAGCGGGACATTATCCGGGTCATGCTGGAGGGGATCACCCGGGCGGATCAGGCCCTGGGAGAGCTGACGGACTATCTCCGGGACTGCGGGGAGCCCACCATCGTGGTCTTCTTCGGGGACCACCGGCCGAATCTCTTCATGCCCGGCGGGGACACGGTGTACACGCTCTTAGGCCTCTGTCCGGAGAACGACACTTTGAACTGGACCACGGAGCAGATCAACGACCTGTACTCCACGGACTACCTGATCTGGGCCAATGACCCGGCGCTGCTGGACGGCCTGGCGGGAACCCGGCGAGACAGCAGCATCACCGCCCTGGGTCCCCAGCTGCTGGAGCTGACGGGAACGCCTGTCAGCCGCTATTGGGGCCTGCTGGAGAAGGTCAGCGAGGTCTGTCTCACCCAAACGGATCTCTACTTCGTGGACGGCGAGGGCCGGGCCAGCTTCTCCCGTGAGGAAGCGAACCTCTCCCCCGGGGCCCTGGAGCTGCTGGAGCTCCGGGACGCGGTGGTCTACGATGCCGTGTACGGAAACCGGTATATCACCGACCAGATGAACCAGCCCCCAGGGGCATAAAAAAAGACCGCCTAACCGGCGGTCTTTTTCGTTTGCGCAATTTTACGTTGCCGTCGCTCCGGCTCGGTCTATTGCCGGACCACCAGAGCGCGCTAAAGCTCTTTTGGTTACTTTTCTCTCGAGAAAAGTAACTCACATGAAGAGGCCCATGAACCCGTCGGGCCGCTCCTGGGCCTGGTTCCAGATCTCGTAGAACAGCCCCGGGGAAATCTCATGGGCGGAGAAATCCCCTTCCTCATCCGGCGCGGGGAGATCCCGCAGGTCCTCCGGGAAGGGCTCCGGGTTGAGCGCCCCCTCGTTCCCCCGCTCACCGCCGTAGGAAAAGGTAATCCCGTTCCGGTAGAACTCCACCCGGCGGGTCTCCCGGCGGGCGTCGTCCAGCTCGGAGTATACGAGATAGGGCTCGTCGTCCAGGTCGTGGTCCCACTCCGCCAGTACGTATTTCATCGGCTCACCTCCTGAAAAATGCCTCAACGGCCTCCCGCGCCGCTGTGATACTGCCCTGGGCGAAGCCCTTCCGGCCGCCGCCCCGGCCATGGAGCGTCTGATTCAGCTCCTTCACCAGGGGAGAAATATCCACCCCGTCCGCCCGGACCAGGGCGTAGTTCCACTTCTCTCCCTCGCCGGAGAACACGGCGGCCAATCCGCCGCAGCGCTTGCCCACGGCGTCCGCCAGGCGGCGGAGACTGTCCGAGCGCATGGCGGGCTGGAACAGCAGCACGTCTCCCCGCCCCGCCTGCCCGGCGGCGATGGCGGCGAAAGCGGTCTGTTCCAGATCCGCGATCCGGACCTTGGCGGCGGAGAGCTCGTCCTCCAGCCGCTCCACCGCTCCCTGGATCTCCAGGGGCTTCACGCTGAGGCGCTGGCCCACGGCCCGGGCCTGATCGTAGGCGCCGCCGAGATACCGCAGGGCCCGGGCTCCGCAGAGAATCTCCATGCGGACCCCCTCCCGGAACTTCTGGCAGGAAAGGACCTTCACCAGGCCCACCTGCCCCGCCCGCTCCACGTGGGTGCCGCAGCAGGCGCAGCGGTCTGCCTCCGGAAACTCCACAATACGGACCTGACCGGTGAGCTCCTTCTTGCTCCGGTACTCCAGAGCCGCCAGTTCCTCAGGGGAGGGATAGGAAATCTCCACCTCCCGGTCCGCCCAGACGGCCTCGTTTGCCTGCCGCTCCGCCTCCAGGGCCTCTTCCCAGGAAATATCCGCGTTGTAGTCGATGGTGACGGTTTCCGCCCCCAGGTGGAAGCCCACGTTGTCGCAGTGGTACAGCCGGCAGAGGACGCCGCTGATGATGTGCTCCCCGGAGTGCTGCTGCATGTGGTCGAAGCGGCGGGCCCAGTCCAGGACCCCGGTGACCACCGTTCCCGGCTCCACGGGAGCGGAACAGGTGTGGACCACCGCGCCTTTCTTCTCGTGCACGTCGGTGACGTGGACCACTCCGGCGGGGGTTCTCAAAACGCCGTGGTCGGCGGGCTGGCCGCCCCCCTCGGGGTAGAAGGCCGTCTGGTCCAGGACCACCTTCCAGACCTCCCCGGCGGCCTCGCAGGAGAGGACCGTGGCGGGGAACTCCCGGAGGAAGGAGTCCTCATAGTAGAGCTTTTGCGTTTCCATGTTGATCATTCGCCTTTCTTTACAGCATCGTGTCCACGACCAGATTCCAAACCGGCTCCGCCAGGTACAGGCCCAGCAGGAAGGAGGCAAGGTTGGCCGCCAGGGCGTAGAGGGCCGCCCGCTTTTTGGAGCAGTCCCGGAAGAACTTCATGTACAGTACCGACTCCACCAGGAGGATGACGGCCTCCGCCGGGAGCAGCCGGGGGGATATCCAGTCCGCCGCGTAGAGAAAATGCTCCAGGAAAATTTGGATTCTGGTAAGCAGGGAGAAGAAGAAGGAGGAGGGCATCATAATTCTCTCCGCCCCCCAGCGGACGATCTTCACACTCATCCAGAGGGTCAGGCCCCCCTGGGTCAGCAGGTTCACCCCCAGGAACACCAGGGCGTTTCCCTTGGACCACAGCCGGAACAGCAGGAGCAGGATCCCCTCAATGGCCAGAGTGGGCAGGAGGGTGGCCAGAAACTGGGCGGCGTATCCCAGGAAGACCGGCGGGGCCTTGACGGTCCCCGCCGCCCAGTCCAGGGTAACGGAGGACTGCCTCACCTGACGCTGGATGGGCTCCGAGAGAAACGTCTCCCCGGATTTCGTCACCATCAGGATCCGGTAGACGCCCGGCAGCATATAGCTGAAGGAGAAACAGCCGTCCTCACTGTCCACCTTCCCCCACACCAGATCTCCCTGCACCACACAGGCCCGCCAGCCCTCCGGCACGGCGGCGGCGAAGTCCTCCAGAAGTTCCCCATCCAGGGCAGAGCGCTCCTCCTCCGTGTAGTTGTTTTTCAAGCCTCCCGGCATCTGCCGCTCAAAGGGAATCGGCTCTCCCTCCTCCAGGATGTCCAGGTAGTAAAGCTCCTCCGGGCCGTTCTCCACCCGGACAGTCAGCTGATCCTTGGGACCCATATCCGCGAAGACCGGGACCGTCAGCAGCGCCGCCGTCAGCAGGAACAACAGCGCTTCATGTATCCTTCTCATCAAATGGTTCCTCCTCAGCCTCAGGGAAAGACCGCGGAAACCAGGGTTCCTTCCTCTGTCAGCTCCAGAAGGCCCAGCTCCAGCTTCCAGCGGAGCACCCGGAGGCAGGCCGTGTCGACGGCCTCCTCCTCCAGCCCCCCGTCTTTCACGGCCTGGATCACCCGGGGGATCTGGGTCCGGTAGTCCGTGGTCACCACCAGATCGTTCCCGGCCTGAATGGACATGACCGCCACGTTCCCGTCGGCGGCGTAGGCGGACACGGCGCTCATGGCCAGGTCGTCCGTCATCACCACGCCGTCAAAACCCAGGTCCTCCCGGAGGACGCGGTGGACCTCCGGAGACAAAGAGGCGGGCAGATCCGGATCCATGCAGCCCACGATATTGTGGCTCACCAGCACGGCGGGCCGGAGGCGGCGGAGCTCACCGGAGGGCCAGACCGTCTCCTCCACAGCGATACCCGCCTGAAAAGGGAGAAAATCCTGCTCCAGAAACGTCTCCATAGACCGTTCATCTACGGCTACGCCGGTGTGAGTATCTTTGTTGTTCCCATAGCCGGGGAAGTGCTTCAAGACGCTGCCCAGGCCATAGAAGGACTGGGCCTCCGTCACCCGGGCGGTATAATCCGCGGTCTCCTCCGCGTCCATGCCGGTGGTCCGATCATAGATGAAGTCGCCGGAGTTGGTGGACACGTCCGCCACCGGAGCCAAGTTCACATTGAAACCCAAGCTCTTCAGAAGGATGGACTTCTCCCGGGTCTCTCGGAGCAGGGCGTCCAAACCCTCCTTCCAGAGCTTGCCGGGGCTGGAGAATTTTCTGCTCCGCAGCTTGGGGTTGGAGCTGACCCGGACCACGGTGCCCCCCTCCTCGTCCACGCCGATGAGCAGGGGGATCCCCGTGTCGTACTCCGCCGCCTGGGTCTGCCAGGAGGCGATGGTCTGGATCAAATCATTGGCGGTCTTGTCCTGGGTGTCCCGGCCGAAGAGGAGGTAGCCCCCCAGGTGATAGGTGGTCACGTCCTCCAGGGCGTTTTCCGCCGGAACCCGGACGAAGAAGAGCTGGCCGATCTTCTGCTCCAACGTCAGGTCTTCCAGAAGGGCCAGGAGGGCGGCTTCCTCCGGGTCCTCCTCAGGTTCCTCCGGCTCCTGGGGCTCCGTGTCCTCCGGCGGGACTTCGGGCGTCTCCGCCGGGGGCGGGTCCGGGACCTCCGGCGGCGGGGGCACCATCTTCCCGCCGCAGGCGGTGAGGAGGAGCAAAAGCAATAGTGTCAGGCATAATTTTCTCTTCATAAAAACCCCCTCTATGTCGCCGTCGCTCCGGGCTGGTATCTCTCCAGACTTTCAGAGCGAGTAAAAGTTCTTTGGATACTTTCTTTCAAGAAAGTATCAAAGGCTTTCCATCTCCGCCAGCCACAGCGCCGCCTGGGCGTCGCTGGGCATCCGCCAATCCCCCCGGGGGGACAGGGACACGGTGCCGATCTTGGGCCCATTGGGCACGCAGTCCCGCTTGAACTGCTGGGAGAAGAAGCGGCGGTAGAAGGATTTCAGCCACTTTAAAATGACCTCCCGGCTGTACTTCCTCCCCAAGGCGTGCTGAGCCAGGCGGAAGACCTTCCCCGGGGCGAAGCCCCAGCGGATGATATAGTACAGGAAGAAGTCGTGGAGCTCATAGGGGCCCACCAGGTCCTCAGTCCGCTGGCTGATCTCCCCCTTCACGGCGGGCAGCAGCTCCGGGGAAACCGGGGTGTCCAAGATGTCCTCCAGCACGTCGTGGAGCTCCGGCTCCTCCCCGTCCCGGGAGAGGTAGCCCACCAGATGCCGGACCAGGGTCTTGGGGATGGAGGCGTTGACGCCGTACATGCTCATATGGTCCCCGTTGTAGGTGCACCAGCCCAAGGCCAGCTCGCTCAGGTCCCCGGTGCCGATGACCAACCCGCCGTTTTCATTGGCGATGTCCATGAGCACCTGGGTCCGCTCCCGGGCCTGGGCGTTCTCATAGGTGACGGAGTGGTCCTCCGGGTCGTGGCCGATGTCCCGGAAGTGGCTCCGGACGGACTGGGAGATGTCCACGGTCCGCAGGGTGGCGCCCATCTGCTCCGCCAGAATCACCGCGTTGTTCCGGGTCCGGTCCGTGGTGCCGAAGCAGGGCATGGTGACGGCGATGATATCCGTCAGGGGCCGGTCCAGCAGCTTCATGGCAAGGCCGGTGATCAGCACCGCCAGGGTGGAGTCCAGCCCACCGGAGAGGCCCACCACGGCGCACTTCGCCCCGGTGTGCCGCAGGCGCTGTTTGAGACCCAGAGAGGCCAGCAGCAGAATCTCCCGGCAGCGCTCGTCCCGGTCCTCCTTCCCCTCGGGGACGAAGGGCATGGGGGACACGTGGCGGGTCAGCTTTGTCTTGCCCTCCGTCAGGGTAAAGGTCTCCTCGCAGCCCCCGTTCCCGGACCCCGCCCCCAGGGACTGGGTCCGGCGGCGCTCGTAGCAAAGGCGCTGGACGTCGATCTCCGACGCCAGCAGTCCTCCCTCGAAGCGGCGTTCCGCCAACAGGGTTCCGTCCTCCGCGATGAGCTGATGAGCCCCGAAGACCAGATCGGCGGCGGACTCCCCCGCTCCGGCGCTGGCGTAGACATATCCGCAGAGGAGCTTGGCGCTCTGCATGGTCACCAGCTGGCGGCGGTAGGCGTCCTTCCCTACCAGATCGTTGCTGGCGGAGAGATTGCCGATGATCGTGGCCCCGTCCCTGGCCATCCGGAGGGAGGGAGGATCCGGGGACCACAGGTCCTCGCAGATCTCAAAGCCCAGAACCAAGCCCGGGATATTCTCGCAGCGGAACACCTGCCCCGCGCCGAAGGTGACGAACTCCTGTCCCAGCAGGGGGAGGCTCTCCGGCTCCTCCGGGGCGGCGGCAAACCAGCGCTTTTCGTAAAACTCGCCGTAGTTGGGCAGGTGCGTCTTGGGAACCACTCCCAGAATCTTTCCTTTTTGTATAACAACAGCGCAGTTATACAATTCGTTGTGGACCCGCAGGGGCATTCCCAGGGCGGTGACCACTTCCAAATTTCTCGTAGCGGCCAGAACGGTCTTTAACGCCTCCTCCGCCTCCCGGAGGAGGGCGTCCTGATAGAAGAGGTCGCCGCAGGTGTACCCCGTCAGCCCCAGCTCCGGCAGGACCAGAACCTTGACCCCCGCCTTATCGGCGGATCGCATCATCTGAAAGGTCTGTTCGGCGTTATAGGCGCAGTCCGCCAGCCGCAGCTTGGGCGCGCCGCAGGCGACGCTGATAAATCCATCCTTCATACTTTCAAACCTCCCGCATGGAATTTTTGACGGGTCTATTTTATACTGTTTGGCCGGGTTTATCAAGGGGGACAGAAAAAGCGGGACGGCTGTCCGCCGTCCCGCCTCTTTTTATATTGGCCCGCTGCTTAGAGGCCTGTCCCCTCTTCGCACTTCCACAGCGCCCTCACCAGGTCCGTGACCTTTTGGCAGGAGTTGATCTGGTTGGTAATGGGAGAGAAGTTGTTATATTTCGGGGTCTCGTCCTCATTCCGCGCCCGGGCCATGTCGCTGCGCCATTGATAGAGGGACTTCATCCAGTTGTTCAGATAGGCCAGGGGGTCCCCCTTCCAATCATACTCATCCGGGCAGATCCACTGTCCTCCCTGGCTGTGCCCCACGTCCGGCAGCTTGTTCTTCATGATGGACACCGTGTCGTACCTGACGAACTCCCCGTCCTCGCCCCAATAGCCCAGGGGGATCACGCGCCACCCGGCCTGGGTGTACTGGAAGTCGTCCTTGGAGATGGCCCCCAGGGCCTCCAGCTCCCTGCAAAGTCCGGTCCACTCGTCCTCGGTGATATCGGCCTTTCCCGCCTCCATCCGGTCCAGCACGTCCCTGGAGCCGGGGGTCAGACGGTGGAGGAGGTTCCGCAGTCCGTCATCGGTTTTCGTCAGGTCCAGAGAATCCGCCGCCTTCTCCGGGGCGGCGGCGCCCGCGGCGCTTTTCAGCCGGTCCATGAAGCTCGCTCCAGCGCTCCGGCCCGCCGGCGGGGAACTCCCCCTTGTCCGGTTCACAAAAACCGAGTCGTATTCCCGTACCCTCATGCTTACGCGTCTCCTTTTTTCGTACTCCTTTACTTTCCAAATTTGTATTCCTTTACAAATACCATATCGGCCGGACCCTGGAAATGATAAGAGGGCAACGAAAAACGGACCGCCAAGCGGTCCGTCTTCCGTGTGTGTTTATTTTAGGAGGGAGAAAACGCATCGGGCTGGGAGTACCCTTTGCTGATTTTTACTGTACCCGAAAGTTTTTGCAGAATTATGAGACGGGTGTAAACAGTTTGTGAATGATGAAAATCATTTGAACTTCCGGCTCTCCGCCACGGCCATTTCGTCGCAGCGGTTGTTGTACTTATTCTCGGCGTGGCCCTTCACCCAGTGGCAGCGGAGCTGGTGGACCTCCAGCAGATCCAGGAGTTCCCCCCACAGGTCCGGGTTCAGGGCGGGCTTCTTGTCGGACTTCACCCAGCCCTTGGCCCGCCAGCTCCTGGCCCAGCCCTTCTCCAAAGCGTCGATGATGTACTTGGAGTCGGACCAGAGCTCCACCACGCAGGGTTCCTTGAGACAGCCCAGGGCCCGGATCACGGCGGTCAGCTCCATGCGGTTGTTGGTGGTCTGGGCCTCGCCGCCGGAGAGCTCCTTTTTGTGTTCCCCGTACATGAGGATGGCTCCCCAGCCTCCGGGGCCGGGGTTGCCGGAGCAGGCCCCGTCGGTGTAGATGGTGACGGTTTTCACAGCGCTCCCCCCTTTAAAACAAATCGCTGTGGGTCCCGGTCCTGGTGAGGATCAGGATCAGCTCTTCGTCGTGGATCTCGTATACCAGCAGCCAGTCCGGCGTGATGTGGCACTCCCTGCAGCCCTTGTAATCCCCCGTCAGGGCGTGGTCCTTGTACTTGGGGGGCAGGGGCTCCTGCCTTGCCAGAAACTCGAGGACATTTTCCAGCAATTGAATATTGTATCCCCGTTTTTTCACCCTTTTGTAGTCCTTCTTGAAACTTTTCTCGTACTTAATCGTCAGCATTCAAATCCTCCATCAACTCCTTGACGGAAGAAAATCCCCTGCTGAGTCCGATTCCTTTCCGCACGTTTTCAATCGCCTTCCGCGTCTCCTCGTTGGGGATATCTCCCCCCACCTCGAAGGGAATCCGGTTTTCCCGCACGGCCTTTCTGGCGAAGATATTGAACGCCGTGGTCATGCTCATACCCACGTCCGCGCAGAAGTCCTCGAACTGCTTTTTCAGCTCCGCGTCCATACGGATGTTGATATTGGTCTGGGCCATGTCGATCACTCCTTTTCCTTGATACTATGTATTGTATATAAATTTATATACATTGTCAATAAATTATATTTCAAGTAAAAACCGGACGCGTTTCCGCGTCCGGCTTTTCCGCATGTTTCCCCTTACCCGCCCGCGCGAAACCGGTGTCCGGTGGTGATAAAAGGTGTGACTGTACAAGTGTCAGGATACCGGACCTTATTCTAAAGCCGGGATTCGAACCCGAGACAGGGGCCCCGCCCGTCAACCATATGACTGTCCCAGGGACAGTTACGCCTATTGACTCCGGCGCGGAGCTGACGCCCGCCTTTCGCGCAACCAAAAAATCTACAGCAGTTCCGTGGTCCAGTTTCTCTCCTGGATGGTCTCCTCCAGCTCCCGCAGCTCCTTGGACAGGCCGTCCACCTTTTTCTGCAGGCCGCGGACGTCCACGGCGCTTTTGATCTTGATCTCTCCGGCGGTGCGGCGGCGGACCAAGGCGCTGGCGTTGTCCAGGAAGTTCCGCAGAATGCCCAGCTTCCCCTTAAGACAGTCCCGCCGGGCCAGCAGATCCGACAGGGTGGTCCCGTCCTCCGCCCGGGCGGCGCTGTTGGTGCGGTTGACGGCGGAGATCAGTTCCTCCAACCGGGTGTAGTCCTCCTCCAGCTCCCGGAGGAGCTCCTCCGGATCCTCGGCGGGCTGCTCCCCCTCCTGGACCTGGGCGTTATTATAGAGCCGGGTCTCCAGCTGGCGGATTCTCGTCTGCAGCTCCGCCCGCTGGGACAGCGCGTTTGCCAATTTCATATGCTCACCCTTTCCTTACTCCTGCGCGTTCTCCGCTTCCTCCGCCTGAGGGACCTCCTCCCGGTCCGCCAGGGCCATGGAGATCACCCGGTCGCCTTCCTCCTTAAAGCGCATGACGATGACGCCCTGGGTGGAGCGGCCGCACTGCTTGATGGCGTTCACCGGGGTCCGGATCAGGATGCCCGCCTCCGTCACCAGCAGCAGGTCCTCCGATCCGTCCACCACCTTGATGCCGACCACCTGCCCGGTCTTCTCCGTCAGCATATAGTTTTTGATGCCGTAGGCGTTTCGCTTCGTGATCCGATATTCCTCCACCGCCGTGCGCTTGCCGTAGCCTCGCTCCGTGATGGTGAGGACGGCTTTGCCGGGCTTGGCCCGGGCGGCGCCCACCACGTAGTCGCCCTCCCGGAGCTTGATGCCAAGGACGCCCACGGCGGTCCGGCCCATGGGGCGGACCTCCTCCTCCGGGAAGCAGACGGCGCAGCCGTCGTGAGTGGCGATGAGGATGTTCTGCTCCCCGTCGGTCTCCCGGACGGTGATGAGCCGGTCGTCCTCCGTCATGGTCAGGGCCCGGATGCCGTTGTTCCGGAGGTTCTTCAGGCTGCCCGCCGGCAGGCGCTTCACCACGCCGTTCCTGGTGACCATGAAGAGGAAGCGCCCGTCGTCCTCCAGGGAGCGGGTGTGGACCATGGCCTGGACCTTCTCCCCCTGCTCCACCTGGAGGATGTTGACGATGTTGGTTCCCTTGGCCGTCTTCCCGGAGACGGGAATCTGGTAGCCCTTCTTCCGGTAGACCTTGCCCGTGTCCGTGAAGAACAAAATATAGTCGTGGGTGGAGGCGGTGAAGACGTCCGCCACCGCGTCTTCCTCCCGGGTGGTGATGCCCTTCTTCCCCATGCCGCCCTTGGACTGGGCGGCGTACTCGCTGACGGGGGTCCGCTTGATATACCCCGCCTGGGTCAGGGTGAAGACGCACTGCTCCTCCTCGATCAGGTCCTCAATGTCGATCTCGTCCTCCACGTCCTGGATTTCCGTCATCCGCTCGTCGCCGTATTTGTCCGCGATGGCGGTGAGCTCTTCTTTCAGAATCTGGCGGACCAGGGTCTCGTCGGACAGGATTTTCTGGAAATAGGCGATGCGCTCCTCCAGCTCCTTGTACTCGTTTTCCAGCTTCTCCCGGTTCAGGCCCTGGAGGGAGATCATCCGCATGTCGCAGATGGCCTGAGCCTGTACGTCGTCCAGGCCGAAGCGGGCCATCAGGTTTTCCTTGGCGTTGTCGTAGCTGCTGCGGATGACCTTGATGACCTCGTCAATGTGGTCCTGGGCAATCAGCAATCCCTCCAGCAGGTGAGCCCGCTCCTGGGCCTTCTTCAAGTCGAACCGGGTCCGGCGGATGATGACCTGTTCCTGGTGGGCGATGTACTCGTCCAGGATGTGCCGCAGGGACAAAATCTTGGGCTGGAGCTTGCCGTTCACCTCCACCAGGGCCAGCATATTGATGGCGAAGGTGGTTTGAAGCTGAGTCTGGGCGAAGAGGCGGTTCAGGACCACCTGGGGGTTGGCGTCCCGCTTCAGCTCAATGACGATCCGCATGCCGTTCCGGTCGGACTCGTCCTGGATGTTGGAAATGCCCTCCAGCCGCTTGTCCTCCACCTGGTCCGCCATGCTCTTGATGAGCATCCGCTTGTTAACCTGATAGGGGATCTCCGTGATGATGATCCGGGTCCGGTTCTGGCCGAACTCCTCGAACTCGTGCCTCGCCCGGATGGTCACCCGGCCCCTGCCGGTGGCGTAGGCCGCCCGGATGCCCGCCCGGCCCATGATGATGCCCCGGGTGGGGAAGTCCGGGCCCTCCATGTGCTCCATCAGGTCCGTCAGGGTGGCCTCGGGGTCGTCCAGCACGCGGATCACAGCCCCAATCACCTCCCGGAGGTTGTGGGGCGGAATGTTGGTGGCCATGCCCACGGCGATGCCGCTGGACCCGTTCACCAGGAGGTTCGGGAACCGGGAGGGCAGGACCTTGGGCTCCTTCCGGGTCTCGTCGAAGTTGGGGTCCCAGTCCACGGTGTCCTTCTCGATCTCCCGAAGCATCTCCTCGGACATCTTGGCAAGGCGGGCCTCCGTGTACCGGTAAGCCGCCGGGGGATCGCCGTCCACAGAGCCGAAGTTGCCGTGGCCGTCAATGAGCATATAGCGCATAGAGAAATCCTGGGCCAGGCGGACCAGGGCGTCGTAAACCGACTGATCCCCGTGGGGGTGATAGCGGCCCAGCACGTCGCCCACAGCGGTGGCGCACTTGCGGAAGGGTTTGTCGTGGGTCAGGTTGTCCTCGTACATGGCGTAGAGAATGCGGCGGTGGACGGGTTTCAAGCCGTCCCGCACGTCCGGCAGGGCCCGGCCCACAATGACGCTCATGGCGTAGTCAATATAGGATTTCTCCATCTCCGGGACCAAGGGAGATTCCACAATCTTCTGGTCCGGGAAGCGGATTTCCTCCGGGTCGTATTGGGGTTTCTTACTCAAAACGCTTCCTCCTTATTTGGAATACAGCGGGTAACTACAGCTTTCCGAGCTCTGCCCGGATGTTGATAAAATAGATGTCATTACTGACAGGAGACGACATTTGGCCATGGCTGCTTTGAAAGAAAACGCAGATATGTTCTGTCTCCAGCCTTCTATTGACCGCTTTTTCCAAAGCGTTCATACAGCGTAAGCTTGGAAAAAATATCTTGACCCAGTTTTCTTCAGCAATGTTTATTTCCGGAAAGCTTTCAAAAATTGAAAGAGCTTCCTTATTGACAACTGCCGCACAAACGGTTTTTTCCGCCTGCCTTCCCGCTCGAAAATATACATATTCCCGAGAAAATGGTTTTTTTGCAATATAAGGATTTTTTCCGGTTTTGTAATAATGGAGTACTGCGTCTTTTATTTGCTCTCTTACAAATTCAAAAAACCATTCTACCGCTTCCCTTTCGTGGATGCGGTACTCCCTTTCAGCAGCTTCCAGTTCTTCTTCGGCCTTGGCGCTCTCATCCTCTACCTGCTTTTTCAAATAGCTGTAATCCGGCATTTTAAAATTTCCTCAGTAGTCCAGGTTCACCACGTACTTGGCATTCTTTTCGATGAACTCCTTCCGGGGCTCCACCTTCTCGCCCATGAGGATCGTAAACGTCTCGTCCGCCTTTACCGCATCGTCCAAAGTAATGCGCCGCAGGGTCCGGGTGGCGGGGTCCATGGTAGTCTCCCACAGCTCGTGGGGGTTCATCTCGCCAAGGCCCTTGAAGCGGCTGATTTCCACCTTGGCGCCCGGATTCCCTGCCCGGAGCTCGGCGGAAACGCGCTCCCGTTCCGGTTCGTCATAGGCAACCCGCGTGGTCTTGCCCCGGGTGAGCTTAAAGAGGGGCGGCACGGCGGAATAGACATAGCCCTGCTCAATGAGGGGGCGCATAAAGCGGAAGAAGAAGGTCAAAAGCAATGTCCGGATATGGCTCCCGTCCACGTCGGCATCCGCCATAATGATGACTTTATGATACCGGAGCTTATTGGCGTCGAACTCCTCCCCGATGCCCGCCCCCAGGGCGGTGATGACGGGCTGGAGCTTGTCGTTTCCATAGACCTTGTCCGCCCGGGCCTTCTCCACGTTCAGCATCTTTCCCCACAGGGGAAGAATGGCCTGGAAGCGGGAATCCCGCCCCTGGGTGGCGGAACCTCCGGCGGAGTCGCCCTCGACGATATAGATTTCCGTCAGCTCCGGGTTGTTCTCGTTGCAGTCCCGAAGCTTGTCGGGCATGGCCGCGCCGCTGAGGGCGGTCTTCCGGCGGATGGATTCCCGGGCCTTCTTGGCGGCCTCCCGAGCCCTACTGGCCGTCAGAGCCTTATCCAGAATCATCCGGCCCACCTGGGGGTTCTCCTCCAGGAAGGTGTCCAGCTTTTCGGCTACAATATTATTCACCAGGGTGCGGATTTCCGAGTTGCCCAGCTTGGCCTTGGTCTGGCCCTCGAACTGAGCGTCGGTGAGCTTGACGGAGATGACGCAGGTGAGGCCCTCCCGGCAGTCCTCGCCGGAGACCTTTTCGTCATCCTTGAGCATTTTGATTTTCCGTCCGTAGTTGTTCAGCACGGTGGTCAGGGCCCGCTTGAAGCCCTCCTCGTGCATGCCCCCTTCGGGAGTGTGGACGTTGTTGGCGAAGGAGAGGATGGTCTCGCTGTAGCCGTCGTTGTACTGGAGGGCCACCTCCGCCACGGAGTCGTCCCGCTGGCCGGACATGTAGATGACCCCGGGGTGAAGGGCGTCCTTGCTCTTGTTGAGCCAGGTGACAAACTCCCGGATACCGCCCTCGTAGCACATGGAGTCCCGCTGCTCCTTCCCGGGGCGGAGGTCCACGGTGTTGATGCGGAGCCCGGCGTTTAAGAAGGCCTCCTCCCGCATGCGGGTGTGAAGGGTGTCGTAGTTATAGACCGTATCCTCGAACATCTCGGGATCCGGCTTGAAGGTGACGGTGGTGCCGGTACGGTCCGTCTTCCCCACCACCTTCATCTCCTGGGTGATCTGGCCCCGGGAGAACTTCATCTCATAGATCTCGCCGTTCTTGTGAACCTGAACCGTCAGCCACTCTGAGAGGGCGTTGACCACCGAGGCGCCCACGCCGTGGAGGCCGCCGGAGACCTTGTAACCCCCGCCGCCGAACTTGCCGCCGGCGTGGAGGATGGTGTAGACCACTTCCAGGGCGGGCTTGCCCGTCTGGGCCTGGATGTCCACGGGGATCCCCCGGCCGTTGTCCACCACCGTGATGGTGTCGCCCTCGTTGATCTGGACCAGAATCTCCGTGCAGAAGCCCGCCAGGGCCTCGTCGATGGCGTTGTCCACGATCTCATACACCAGGTGGTGGAGACCGGAGGCGGAGGTGGAGCCGATATACATGCCGGGCCGCTTCCGCACGGCCTCCAGGCCCTCCAGAACCTGAATTTCCGAGGCGTCGTACTCGTTGCCCGCGTCCACCATGGTGGAGCTTAAGATTTCGTTGTCTTCCATACAGTTCTCCTTTACACGCTCAGAGCGGAAAAAGCCATGCCGAAGGGGTGGAGCCATTCGGCCCGCCTTTCCCCGCTCTAAATAAAATGGTTGGAATACTTCTTATCAAAGCCGCATAGGCTGTCCCATCACTCCAGCTTCCCGCTCTCCGCCCGCTTGCGAAGGGCGGCGGGGCTCAGCTGGCTTAAATAGACGATCTGCTCATGATAGGGGTGATCGCAGACCACGAAGGACCGGGGCAGATTTCCCCCGGCGGCGTCCAAGACGACCCCTTCCTTTTCAGCGGCGGCCAGATAGTCCCTGGTCCGCTTCTCATAGCTGCATTTATCCAGATCGAAGATGCCGATCACCCGGCGCTGGGGGATGATCTCGTTTTGTCCCAGGTGCAGATACATTGTTTAACCCCTTTTTACGGTAAAATTCTCCCCCGCTCCACATGGAACACCTTCCCCCCCAAGAGGCTGGGCAGGCGGTCCTCCTCGCAGCAGGTAATGAACACCTGTCCCCCGGCGATGCGGTTCAGGACAAATTCCTGCCGCCTCGGGTCCAGTTCGCTGAGCACGTCGTCCAGCAGAAGCACCGGGTATTCCCCCGCCGCGCCTCTGTAGATCTCCCGCTCCGCCAGCTTCAGGGCCAGGGCGGCGGTGCGGGTCTGTCCCTGAGAGGCGTACTGTCTCGCGTCCCGGCCGTCGATGGCCACACAAATATCATCCTTATGAGGCCCGGAGAGGCACAGGCGGGAGGCAAGCTCCGCCTCCCGGTGAGACTCCATGTGCCGCCGGAGCCGTTCCGCCAGAAGTCCGGCTTCCTCCCCAGGATCTTCAATGGAGGAAACCGTCTGATATTGAAGTGTCAGACATTCCTTTCCACCGGAGCACTCCCGGTGGTGGACGGCGGCGATCTCCGCCAGACGGAGGCAGAACCGATGGCGATAGTAAATCAACACGGCTCCCAGGCAGATCATCTGCTCGTTGAACTCCGGCAGGGCGGCCAGCAGATCCGGGCGCTGGTCACAGTCCCGCAGGATCCGGGTTTTCTGCTCCCGGGCCCGCTCGTAGCCCGCCAAGGCCGCGGCGTACCGGGGCCGGAGCTGACATAGGGCCGTGTCCAAAAAGCGCCGCCGGGCGGCGGCCCCCTCCCGGATGAGCGTCAGATCCTCCGGCTGGAACAAAACCGTGTGATACACGTCCCCCAGGGCGGCGTTGGTCTTGACCAGCACTTGATTCACGGTGATCTTCCGCCGCCTTCCCCGGAACAGGTCCGCCTGAACCTTGAACTCCCGTTCCCGGGATTCCACCCGGGCCAGGAGGCGGGCGGATTCCGCCTGAAAGCCGATCATCTCCCGGTCCGTCCGGGCCCGGGAGGACTTTCCCCGGGAGAGATAAACGACGGCCTCCAACAGATTGGTCTTCCCCTGGGCGTTCTCTCCGCAGATCACGTTGCACCGGGGATCGAAGTCCGCTGCCTCCCGGACGTAGTTTCGAAAACCCTCCAGCTCCAGCCGGTCAATCAGCATAGCGCACCGTCAAAGTCTCCCCGTCAAAGCGGACCTCGTCGCCGGGCCGGATTTTCTTCCCACGATGGAGACAGGGCTCTCCGTTGACCTGGGCCTCCCCGGCCTGAATCCGCTCCTTGGCCTCGCCGCCGGTCTCCACAAGACCCGCGAATTTCAAAAGATCCTGGAGCTTGATGAACTCCGTTATAATAGATATTTCTCTCATAAACGCACCTTTTCCGTCGCCGTTGCTTCGGCTTGGATACTCTCCAGACTAAAGAGCGACTGAAAGCTCTTTTTGGTTTCTTTTTCTCACGAGAAAAAGAAACTCAGTCGGCGCTCTTCAGGCGAACCGGAAGAACCATGTACAGGAAATTGTCCTTCCCGTCCGTGGGTACGATGATGGCCGGGGACACGCCGGTGTTCAGCTCGATCCGCACCGCGTCCGCCGGAGCGTAGCGAAGAGCCTCCATTAAATAACGGTTGTTAAAGCCGATCTCCAAACCGTCCCCATCGCCCTCCAAGCGGCAGACGTCCTTGGCCTCGCCGTTGCCGGTCTTAGCGGAGAGGAGAACTCTTCCCTCCTCAAAGCGGCAGCGCACCGGGCTTTTCAGCTTGTCGGAGATGACCACGGACACCCGGTCGATGCTCTCGATCAGGGCCTTGGCCTCCACAGTGACGGCGATGGGATTCTTTTTGGGGATGGCGTTCCGGTAATCCAGGAACTCCCCCTCCAAACGGCGGCAGATAAGCTCCACGTCTCCCACGGTGAAGAGAATGTGCCGCTTGCCAAGAGTGATCTCGGCCAGATCCTCCACGTCGCCGCAGATACCCTTCACCTCGTTGAGGGCGGAGCCGGGGGCCACGAAGGAGAACGCGCCGCCCTCCAGCTTTTCCAGGGGCTCCTTCCGCACCGCCAGGCGGAAGCCGTCCACGGCGGCCATGGTCAGTCCCCCCTCGCCGATCTCAAACAGGGCCCCGGTGTGCACCGGGCGGCTTTCGTTGGTGGAGACGGCGAAGGCCACCTCCTCGATCATGGCCCGGAGGACCTTCCGCTGGATGGAGACGGCGTACTCGTCCTCCACCTCGGGAAGATCCGGGTAGTCCGCGGCGGAGAGGCCGGGAATCTCAAAGTCCGCGTCGCCGCAGAGGAGCCGGACCTGTAATTTCTCGTTGGAAATAAAGGTGACCACATCGTCGGGCATCCGCCGGATGATGTCCCCGAACAGCCGGGCGTTCAGGACGATTTCGCCCTTCTCCTCGATCCCGGCGGAGACCTTGGCCCGGATACCGGTCTGCATGTTGTAGCCGGAGACGGTCAGTCCCTCCTCCCCGGCGTGGAGCAGAAGTCCTTCCAGGGCGGGAATGGAGCTCTTCTGCGCCACGGCGCGACTGGTGACGGCGATGGCGTTTTGCAGCAGGGCTTTTTCGCAGCTGAATTTCATAAAGGCAACCTCCTTGCGCCCGAAAGCGCTCTCTTTATAAGAAAGGAAAAAATAGATATTTAGGAGAAGTAGACGTAGAAGGGCGGATTTGTGGAAAAAGGGAAAATCTCCAGGAATCACAAGGCTTTTCGCTTCCACGGCTCCTGTTGAAAAGCAGAGAGCTTCTCCACGTCTTTTGTCGAAGAGAGATTTTTCCACACAAAAGTTTTCCTTTTCCACCTTCCCTTGTGGAAAGTTTTCAATGGCGAGAGGTAATGTTGGTTTTCAATTCCTTCACCGTTTCGGCAAAGGCGGGATCCTTTTTCATTTTCTGTTCCACCTGCCGGATGGAGTGGATGACGGTGGAGTGGTCCCGGTTGTCAAAGAGCTGGCCGATGTTGTCCTGTGACAGGTTTGTCATGACCCGGATGAGGTACATGGCGATCTGGCGGGCCTCCACGGCGGCGCGGACCCGCTGCTGGCCCTTGACCACGGACTCCTCCAGCTGGTAGTACCGGCTGACGTAGGACAAGATCCCCTCCGGCGTGGGGATGTACTCGTTGCTTCCCTTGAGGATATCCTGCATGGCCCGATTGACTGTGGCCTCGTCGGTCTCCTTGTCCAAGAGCTCCTTGTAGGCCAGGACCTTGTTAACGGTGCCCTCCAGCTGGCGGACATTGGCGGTGACCTTTTGGGCAATCTGGACCGCGATGTTGTTGGGCAGGTCCATGCCCAGGAGGGCCGCCTTGTTCTTTACGATGGCGAGCCTCGTCTCAAAGTCCGGGGGCGTCACGTCCGCCAGAAGACCCCACTCGAAGCGGGTCCGGAGCCGGTCGTCCAGCAGCGTCATCTCAGAGGGGGGCCGGTCCGAGGTCAGCACGATCTGCCGCCCGGACTCGTAGAGGGTGTTGAAGGTGTGGAAGAATTCGTTCTGCACCTGTTCCTTTCCCGCCACGAACTGCACGTCGTCCACCAGCAGCAGGTCCGCCTCCCGGTATTTGGCCCGGAATTCGCTGCCCCGGTTGGCCCGGACCAGCTCCACGAACTCGTTGATGAACTCGTCGCCCTTGATGTAGACGATTTTCGCCGCCGAGTCGTTCCGCCGGATGACGTTGGCGATGGCGTAGAGCAGGTGGGTTTTCCCCAGGCCGGAGTCCCCGTAGATAAGAAGGGGGTTGTAATTCTGGGCCGGGTGCTCTGCCACGGCCATGGAGGCGGCGTGGGCCAGCTTGTTGGACGGGCCCACCACGAAGTTCTCGAAGGTGAACTCCGCGTAGGTGAAGCGCTCGGACTGGCGCTTCGGCGCGGCGGCGCCCTGGAACTCCAAAAGGCCCGGGTCGTCCAGAATCTTCACTTCGAAATCCGTGGAGAAGATGTCGTGAAGGGCGGCCTTGATGTTGTTTAAAAACAGGGACTCCAGGTATCCCCTTTTGAAATCGCTGGCGCAGTGAAGGTAGCAGACGCCGCCCTTGATATCCACGATGCGGAGCTCGTCGAACCAGGTGGAGATGGTGGTCTCGGAGAGCGTGCCCCGGAGCTGGCGAAGAACATTTTCCCAAATATCGGTGATGGAGTTCAAACAGGAAACACCTCTCTTTTCTTTCAAAACATTTCTTTATTATAGCAGAAAAGGCGGCGAATGGCAATACTTATTCTAATAATAAGCGGCGGGTTTTAAACATGGCCGTGGAAAACTCCCCGGCGAACCGCTTCTTGACATCCCTAGAAGATTCTCTTATAATATTTTTGTGCGGCATGGATAATTTTTCCGGCCGTCAGGAAACGAACGTTGTCAAAATCCATCAAAAAGGAGAAGGAACGTTCATCAAAGGAGGAGCATCGCTATGGACTTCATGAAGGAATATGAGAAGTGGCTGTCCAGTCCCGCCCTGAGCGAGGCGGAACGGAGTGAGCTTGCGGCCATTAAGAACGACCCCAAGGAGATCGAGGCCCGGTTTTACGGCCCCCTGGAATTCGGCACCGCCGGCCTCCGGGGCACCATGTATACCGGCCTGCACAACATGAACATCCACGTGATCCGCTGGGCCACCCAGGGCTTTGCCGACGTGATCTGCGCCGAGGGCGAAGAGGGCAAGAAGCGTGGCGTGGCCATCTGCATGGATTGCCGGAACCACTCCATGGAGTTTGCCCGGGCCGCCGCCGAGGTCTGCGCCGCCAACGGCATTCACGTGCGGATTTTCGAGTCCCTGCGCCCCACCCCCGAGCTGAGCTTTGCCGTCCGGGAGTATCACTGCCAGGCGGGCATCAATGTGACGGCCAGCCACAACCCCAAGGAGTACAACGGCTATAAGGTCTACTGGCAGGACGGCGCCCAGCTGCCCCCCCACCACGCCGACGCCATCGCCAAGCGGCTGGGTGAGATCGACATCTTCCAGGATATCAAACGGATGGACTATGACGAGGCGGTGAAGGCCGGAATCATCGAGGTCCTGGGAGCCGAGACCGACGAGAAATTCCTCTCCAACGTCATGGCCCAGGTCAACGACGCCGAGACCGTGGCCAAGGTGGCCGACAGCTTCAAGATGGTCTACACCCCCTTCCACGGCACGGGCCACAAGCTGATCCCCGAGGCTCTCAAGCGCCTGGGCGTGAAGCATCTGATCTGCGTCCCCGAACAGATGGTCATTGACGGGGACTTCCCCACGGTGGTTTCCCCCAACCCGGAGAATCCCGAGGGTTTCTACCTGGCGGTGGACCTGGCCAAGAAGGAGGGCGCGGACTTTATCCTGGGCTCCGACCCCGACGCCGACCGGGTGGGCATCATGATCCGGGACAAGGACGGCGAGTTCAAGGTCATCACCGGCAATCAGACCGGCGTGCTGCTTCTGGACTACCTCATCGGCGCGAAGAAGCGGGCGGGCAATATGCCGGAAAAGCCCGTGGCCCAAAAGACCATCGTCACCACGGAGATGGCCCGGAAGGTGGCCGAGGTCAACGGCCTCCAGTGCTACGACACCTTTACCGGCTTCAAGTTCCTGGCGGAGAAGAAGGACAAGCTGGAGTCCACCGGCGAGGGCAAGGTCATTTTCTCCTATGAGGAGAGCTACGGCTACATGCTGGGAGACTACGTCCGGGACAAGGACGCCGTCACCGCCGCCCTGCTGCTGACGGAGATGGCCGCCTGGTACGCCGCCCAGGGCAAGACTCTGGCGGACGCTCTGGCGGAACTCTACGAGAAGTACGGCTACTACGCCGAGCACACTTATAATCTGGTCATGCCCGGCCTGGACGGCCTGAAGGACATGGCCAACCTGATGAAGAGCCTCCGGGAGACTCCCCCGGCGGAGATCTCCGGCGTGAAGGTGGTCCAGTTCAAGGACTATTCCGACGGCTCCGTCACCGACTGCGCCACCGGGGCGAAAACCGCCATGGAGCTCTCCGGGTCCAACGTGCTGCGCTTTGAGATGGCGGACGGCACTTCCGTCATCGTCCGGCCCTCCGGCACGGAGCCCAAGATCAAGGTCTACATTCTGACCCAGGGGAAGGACGCCGCGGACGCCCAGGCCAACGTGGACAAATATGGCGTGTGGGTAAAATCCCTGCAGAAATAAGAGCTTCCCAAAACTGGAAAATCTGGAAACGAAAGGGGCTTCCGCCAATCGGCGGAGGTCCCTTCCTTCTTTTCCCATATGTAAATTGACGAAAATTTAACCATCAATTTGACGGTCAAGTGAAATCGTGCTTTTGCCCAAAATTCCTGTTGTAATCCGCCGCCGGGTGTTGTATAATTCATATATTGGACGCTTGCGGCCTGGGCTCCCCGGCCGCATGGACAGCAAAGATAAGGAGTGGAACGAATCATGAGCTATTCTGTACAGAACATCCGCAACGTCTGTCTGCTGGGGCACAGCGGCAGCGGCAAGACCGCCCTGGCCGAGAGCCTGCTCTACATGACCGGCGTCATCGATAGAATGGGCCGGGCCGCCGACGGAAACACCGTCTGCGACTACGATCCCGAGGAGACCAGGCGCCAGATTTCCCTGTCCCTGGCCATGGCGCCCCTGGACTACAAGGGCAGCCGGATCAACCTGATGGACACCCCCGGCGCCTTCGACTTCGCCGGCGAGGCCATGGCCGCCCTCCGGGCCGCCGACGCCGCCATCATCGTCTGCTCCGCCAAGGACGGCGTGTCCGTGGGCCTGGAGAAGGCCTGGAAATACTGCGAAGAGCGGAACATGCCCCGCTTCATCTACATCTCCAAGACCGACGAGGACAACTCCGACTACAATGCCACCTTCGAGGCCCTGCGCCAGCGCTTCGGCAAGAAGATCGCCCCGGTGGTGGTCCCCATCTGGGACGGCGACAAAAAGGTCACCGGCGTCATCGACGTTTTGAACAAGCGGGCCTATGAAATGCAGAATCTCAAGCGGGTGGAGATCGAGCTCCCCGCCGACAAGGCCGACGTCGTCGCCGAGTTCAACGACGCCCTGAAGGAGTCCGTGGCCGAGACCAGCGAGGAGCTGATGGAAAAATTCTTCGGCGGCGAGGACTTCACCTACGCCGAGATGATCCAGGGCCTGCGCCAGGGCGTCCGGGAGCTGAGCCTGTTCCCCGTCCTCTGCGGCTCCGCCATCAACTGCCTGGGCTCTTTGATGCTGATGGACAACATCGTGGACCTGCTGCCCAACCCCGTGGAGGGCAACTACCACAAGGCCACCAAGGCCGACGGCGAAACCGAGGAGTTCGTGGTCTCCCCCGGCGGCGTGCCCACGGCCTTCGTGTTCAAGACCATTTCCGACCAGTACGGCAAGTATTCCTTCGTCAAAGTCCTCTCCGGCACCATCACGCCGGACATGCCCATGGTCAACGCCCGCACCGGCGAGAAGGTGAAGCTGGGCCGCCTGTACATGATCCGGGGCAAGAAGAACGCCGAGGTCAAGGAGCTGGTCTGCGGCGACATCGGCGCCATCGCCAAGATGGACGTGAAGACCGGGGACACCCTCTGCGACGAGCGGAAGGTGGTCAGTCTCAAAAACATCCCCTTCGCCGAGCCCTGCTACTCCGTGGCCATTCAGCCCAAGACCCGGGGCCAGGAGGACAAGATCGCCCAGGGCCTCACCCGGCTGAACGAAGAGGACCCCACCTTCACCGTGGTGAACAACGCGGAAACCCACCAGATGGTTATCTCCGGCGCGGGCGACATGCAGATGGACGTGCTGGTCAGCAAGCTCAAGGACCGCTTCAAGGTGGAAGCCGAGCTGAAACCCACCCGGGTGCCCTACCGCGAAAAGATCCGCAAGACCGTCCAGAAGCAGGGCCGCCATAAGAAGCAGACCGGCGGCTCCGGCCAGTTCGGCGACGTGTGGGTCCGCTTTGAGTACAACCCCGACGAGGAGGATATGGTCTTCGCCGAGGAGGTCTTCGGCGGCTCCGTGCCCCGGAACTTCTTCCCTGCCGTGGAAAAGGGCCTCCGGGAGGCCTGCCTCCACGGGCCTCTGGCGGGCTATCCCCTGGTGAACCTCAAGGCCGTGCTGTACGACGGCTCCTATCACCCGGTGGACTCCTCCGAAATCGCCTTCAAGACCGCAGCGCAGCTGGCCTACAAGGCCGCCATGCCCGAGGCGAACCCCGTGTTGCTGGAGCCCATCGGCGAGCTGAAAGTGACCGTGCCCGAGAACTACACCGGCGACGTCATGGGCGACATCTCCAAGCGCCGGGGCACCCCCATGGGCATGGACCCCGTGGGCGACGGCACCCAGGTGATTACCGCCGAGGTTCCCATGGCCGAGATGGGCACCTATGCCATCGACCTCCGGGCCATGACCCAGAGCCGGGGCAGCTTCACGTTCCACTTCGTCCGCTATCAGGACTGCCCCCCCGCCGCCCAGGAGAAGGCCATTGCCGAGGCCAAGGCCATGGCGGAGGCGTAAGGGACAGTTTCCCATAAAAAGAAGTGCGTAAAAAAGACCTCCGCGCTGTCGGCGCGGGGGTCTTTTTTTGTGTTCCCCGGGAGATTCTGGACAGGATGTTTGAAACAAGGCCTAGGCCCGGCCGGATCCGCCGCACTTCCAGCAGTTTCCATCCGTACAGGAGCTGCACGTTATAAATTCTCCTGTAAACGGATTTATGTACCGGCGGTTGCCGTCGCAGGTGGGACATCTTCCCGTTGTATTACAGACGCGGCAAATTCCCTTCTCTCCGCCGCTGATACTGGGGCTGTCGTCGGAGATGGAGGGAGTAATCGTGATTGGCTCCTCCCTCTCCTCCAGCGTGTTTTTTGCCTCCTCCATTTCCATGCTGGAAATTTCCTCGTCCGAGTATCCCAGCTTTTTCCAGAGTGCGCGGCGCTTCTCATGCCATTCCGCAATCTTTGTTTCAAAGTCAGGATCATTCATGCGCCCAAAGGTGCAGTGGCCGCAGGGCTCATACTTGTCCCCTCCGCATCTGGGACAGTCGATAAAGGTCTGGAACATGGTAACCCCTGGTGGGGAAATGGAGCCGCTTCCCCCGCAGCGTTCACAGAGAGTGGAGCTGTTTCCGTTTCCATCACAGAAGGTACAGTCCGTCAGCATGGTTGGACGGTTTTGCAAAAGGAGGTCCAGCTCCTCCTGGATAGAGGCTTTATCAACAGGAGGCTCTGTATTTTCTGCATTCCGGAAATTGGAGTCAAAGGACCGCAGATTGGCATGATAAGACCGCATGAATATATCCTCGGGGTCTTGGTATTCGTCCGTCCGTTCCCGGGGATCTTGGGACGAGTCTCCGGGTTCCTCCGGAGGCTCCGTATCCTCGGGCAGCTCTATTTCCTCGGGCGACTTTTGTTCCTGCGGCGGTTCCTCCCTTTCCGCCTCTTTCTCCGGCTGCTCAGCTGGCACGGGGGTGTAGGAATAAGAAGGGGGAGAGTATGTGTACCTGGAGCTCATGCTGAGAGCGAAGAAGGCGGACAGGGCTATGGCAAGTACGGCACAAGGAAGCAAGATCAAAAGGGGCTTTAAGAACCGCTTGCCGGAGGAGCGGTCCTTCATAGGCTTCGCCGCCTGTGCCCTCCTCTGGAAGAAGCGTTTCTTTGGCGGCTTGTCCCCTGCGGTCCGTGGGTCCGGTTGCTCCGCCTTTGGAGCCCGCTTCTTAAAGAAGCGTTTTTTTGGCGGCTTCTCCCCTGAAGCCTGTGTGTCTGCGTGTTCTGCTTTTTGGGTTCGATTTTTGAAAAAATGCTTTTTTGGCGGCTTCTCTTCGGCTGGCTGTTCCTGGGGCGGTTCCGACTTGAAAGGCGGGGATTTTTCATCGGGCCGCTTTTCCGCGGGCGGTCCGCCGGCGGGTGGCTTTTTTGCGGCGTGGGATTTGACATATTTCGTTTTCATGCCAAGTTCCTCTCTCAACCAAATTTTCCGGCGAACGGACCTTGCCGGGCAGGCAGGAGCCTGTTGGACCGCGTGCAAATCCTTCCCCGCCCGGCTATGCGTCCGCCGGAAACACAAACGCAGCGCCAAGCCTTAAAACTCAGCACCGCGTGAAAATACGGACGCACGGCTTACGCCCCTTGAAAAAGGGGGTGGAAGAGGGTATAATAAGCCCGTGGTGCAGTTGCGAAACTGCTGTGCTGAGTGGTCTGGTCACTCGTACAGGGCCGCCGGGTGTTGCGAGCGCCCGGCGGCCTGCCGCATTTATGTTTCCGGTTTTTATTGTAACCCCTCGGGGAAAAAATTGCAAGAAAAATTCTGCGGGGCCCCTGTAACGTTTCCCCCGCCCCGGGGATATATAGGCAGAAACAGGGCGAAAGAAGGTGAGCTCCTTGGAGGACATGGAACAGGTCTATCAGCAGCACGCCCGGACCGTTTATAAGTTCCTCCTGGCCAAGACGAGGGACGAGCGCCTGGCGGAGGAGCTGACCCAGGAGACCTTTTACCAGGCCGTCCGGTCCGTGGACCGCTTCGACGGGAGCTGCAAGGTCTCCGTCTGGCTCTGCCAGATCGCGAAGCATTTGTGGTATCAAAGCCTCCGGAAGGGGAGGCGGGAGGCCCCGGTCTCCCCGGAGGACCTGCCGGAGTCCCCCGGCCCCTCGGCGGAGGAGAGCGTCCTGGAGCGGGAGGGGCGGATGGACCTCTTGAAGCTGGTCCACAATCTGCCGGAGACACAGAAAGAGGTGGTCTATCTCCGGGCCTTCGGGGGCCTCAGCTTCCGGGAGATCGGGGACGTGTGCGGAAAGACGGAAACCTGGGCCCGGGTGACCTTTTACCGGAGCAAGGAGAAACTCAGGAACGGAGGCGCGAGCGATGAAGAATGATCTGACCTGCGGCGTGGTGCGGGATTTGCTGCCAAGCTATATCGAGGGCCTGCTGGGAGAGGACTCCCGGGAGGCGGTGGACCGGCATCTGGAGACCTGCCCCGCCTGTACCGCCCAGAAGGAGGCCATGGCCGCCATGCCGGGGGCGGAGGAGGCGGAGGAGACCGCCAAGGAGGTCAATTACCTCAAGCGGGTGAAGAAGGGGACGGCCAAAAAGATCGTCCTGGCGGTGGTCTGCACGGCCCTGGTCCTGCTGGGGGGCGCCGCCTTGAAGCTCTTCGTCATCGGCACGCCCCTCCAGGCCCAGAGCGTGGCTGTGCTGGGAGAGGGCATGTGCTCGGACAACTCCCTGTTCCTGTCTCTGGTTTCCACGGACTCCGGCCGCGCCTTCTATGGCTGGAAGATGGAGACCGAGAACGGCGTGACCTCCATCTACGCCCGGAACGTGCTGGCCTCCCCCCTCCACCGCTTCACGGGCAAGATTTTGAGCGTTCCCCTGGAGGGCGTCCGGGAGGTCTGGCTGGGCGGGACCTCCAGCCAGGGGCGGCTGCTGTGGGCGGAGGGCATGACGATCGACCAGGAGACTTTGGACCTGGTAAATGCCAAAACTCCCTACTGCGGGGAGGCCCCGGCCCTGGGGAACATCGCCAAGCTCCTGCAGGTGGGGAGCCGGATTGGACGGTACAACATCTCCCTCCAGACCAGCGAGCGGCCCTACCGCTGGACGTTGGAGTTTGAGGAAACGGAGGAGACGACCTCTGAAATCTCGGGGCTGTCCCGGTTCCTGGGCTATCAGATGCTGGCGCTGGTGGAGAATTTGGACGAGGTGTGCTTCCAATACCCGTCCTCCAGTGGGTTCTTCACGGCGGAGATAGCCTCCAACTCCCTGGCCCGGCTGACGGAGGTGTACAATGACAAACACGCCACAAGCTGGCCCGTCCACGAGAGCATCAAGGAGTACGCGGAGAGCCCCCTGGAGTACCAGCGCATGGTGAAGCTGCTGGAGGAGATGTTCCTGGGGACCAGCGGGACCACTGTCACCGTCGTCAAACCGTAAAAAAAGGACCGCCCGGGAGGGCGGTCCTTTTGGTTTGTCCCGGCATGGCGAGTCCGGAGAAGCGGGAGGGGACAGAGCCCCTCCCCTACAGGGTGTTCTGCCGGTAGAAGGGGTGTAGGGGGCGGGCTCTGTCCCGCCCCGTTTTCCTCAATATTCAATCTCCCCCGTATACACCAGTTTCGCGTCCCCCGTCAGGGTGACGCCCTCGTCGGTGTAATGGACGATCAGCTCCCCGCCCTTCACCCGGACGGTGACATCCCGGCCCTTCTCGCAAAGGCCGTTGGCAACTGCCGCCACCACCGCCGCGCAGGCGCCGGTTCCGCAGGCCATGGTTTCCCCGCTGCCCCGCTCCCAGACCCGCATCTTGATGGTGCTGGGATTCACCACCCGGATGAACTCCGTGTTGATCCGCTCCGGGAAATAGGGCGCGTGCTCGAACCGGGGGCCGATGAAGTCGATATCCACCGCGTCCACCCGGTCGCAGAAGACCACGCAGTGGGGGTTGCCCATGTCCACGCAGGTGATGTTGTAGGGCCGTCCGGCAATGCGGACGGGATAGTCCACCACCTGGCTTTCCGCGATGGTGAATTTCAGCGCCGCCGTGTCCAGAGTGGCCCTTCCCATGTCCACGCTGGCGGAGGTGACTTTCCCGCTGGTGGTGTAGAGGGTCACGGTCCGGACCCCGCTGGCGGTCTCCACCGTCAGGGTCTCCTTGTCTGTGAGGCCTTTGTCGTGGAGGTACTTCCCCACGCACCGCAGGGCGTTGCCCGCCATTTTTCCCTCGCTGCCGTCGGAGTTGAACATCCTCATTTTCGCGTCGGCGATTTCGGACCGCTCCATCAGGATGATGCCGTCGGCCCCCACGCCGAAGTGGCGGCGGCAGAAGGGCACGCAGAGGGATTCCGGGCAGGTGATGCGGCCGTCGAAGTTCTCCAGGAAGATGTAGTCGTTGCCGCAGGTCTGCATCTTGGTAAAGACCAATTTCTCCCGATGGTCCCGGAGGTGGCAGATGTCCACCAGCTCCGTGTTCCCCTGGTTGTACCGGGACTCCAGGATGTCCGCCAGGGCCCCGGCGGTGTCCAGGGAGGTGAGGCAGGGAATGCCCAGCTGGACGCAGCGGTGGTTCAATCGGATGAAGTCCCGGATGTACTCCGGCTCCGTGGACCCGGTGAGGATGACGTAGTCGATCTTCCCGTCCTCCAGCAGCTGGAAGACCCGGTTGTCCTGGCCCAGCTTCCCCACGATCTCCACGCCGGTGCCCAGGCGCTCAATTTCATGGGCGGTGCCGTCCGTCGCGTAGAGCTTGAAGCCCAGCTCGTCCAGCTTCCGGGCGGTGTCCAGAATCTCCGGCTGGTCCCGGCGGTTGACGGAGATGAGCACTCCGCCCTTTTCCTGCTTCTCCACCTTGTACCCAGCGGAGACCAGGCCCTTGAAGAGGGCCTCCTGCATGTTCTTGCCCAGGCCCAGGACCTCGCCGGTGGACTTCATCTCCGGGGAGAGGGCGGCGTTGGCGTCGGTGAGCTTCTCGAAGGAGAAGACGGGGACCTTGACGGCGGTGTAGGGGGGCTGCTTGTAGAGCCCGGTGCCGTAGCCCAGGGATTTCAGAGGCTGTCCCACCATGACCCGCGTGGCCAGGTCCACCATGGGGACTCCGGTGACCTTGGAGATGTAGGGCACCGTCCGGCTGGCCCGGGGGTTCACCTCGATGACGTAAAGCTCCCCCTGATAGATTAAGTACTGGATGTTGATGAGTCCCTTGGTCCCCAGGGACAGGGCCAGCTTCTCAGAGCAGTCCACGATTGTCTTGAGCATCCGGTCCCCGATGGAGAAGGGCGGGTAGACGGCGATAGAGTCCCCGGAGTGGACGCCGGTGCGCTCGATGTGCTGCATGACGCCGGGGATGAGGACGTCCGCGCCGTCGGAGATCACGTCCACCTCCAGCTCCTTGCCCATGAGGTACTGGTCCACCAGGACGGGGTTTTCCACCTTCCCGGAGAGGATGACGTTCATGTAGGTCCGGACGTCCGTATCGTTGTGGGCGATGACCATGTTCTGCCCGCCGATGACGTAGGAGGGCCGGAGCAGCACGGGATAGCCCAGTTCGTTGGCGGCGCTCAGGGCCTCCTCCATGCCCAGGACCCCACGGCCCTGGGGGCGCTTGATGTGGAAGCGCTCCAGCAGCTCGTCGAAGCGCTCCCGGTCCTCCGCCATGTCGATGGACTCGGCGGAGGTGCCCATGATCCGGATGCCGTGGCTGTCCAGGTACTGGGTCAGCTTGATGGCCGTCTGGCCGCCGAAGGCCACCACCACGCCCACCGGCTTTTCCACATCGATGATGTGCATCACGTCCTCGGGGTACAGGGGCTCGAAGTACAGCCGGTCGGCGGTGTCGTAGTCCGTGGAGACGGTCTCCGGGTTGTTGTTGACGATGACCACGTCATAGCCCAGCTCCTTGAGGGTCCAGACGCAGTGGACGGAGGAGTAGTCGAACTCAATGCCCTGTCCAATCCGGATGGGCCCGGAGCCCAGGACCATGATGACGGGCCGCCCGGATCGGGGGAAGGCCCGGGACTCGCAGAACTGGTCGAAGCTGGAGTAGAAATAGGGGGTCTCCGCGTCGAACTCCGCGCCGCAGGTATCCACCATCTTGTAGACGGCGGTCTTGGGCTCCTCCGGGAGGTTTTCCGCCCCGGAGAGGCGGAGCAGGGTCCCGTCCGGGTAGCCCAGGCGCTTGCCCTCGGCGTAGTGTTCCGCCGTCAAGCCGTCCTGTTCCAGGGCGGCTTCAAAGTCCGCCATTCCCCGGAGCTTCCAGAGGAACCAGCGATCGATTTTGGTGATGGAGAAAATCTCGTCTACGGACACGCCGGATTTCAGGGCCTCGAAGACGGTGAAGATCCGCCGGTCGTCCACCCGCCGGAGGCGCTCCCAGATGGGGGCGGGGTCCGTGTTCTTCCGGTTCAGGCTGTCCTGGCCGATCTCCGCCCCCCGGACGGCCTTCATCAGGGCCATTTCAAAGCTGGGGGCGATGGACATGACCTCCCCCGTGGCCTTCATCTGGGTGCCTAAGGAGCGGGAGGCGTCGGCGAACTTGTCGAAGGGCCACTTAGGCATCTTCACCACGATGTAGTCCAGCGTCGGTTCGAAGCAGGCGCAGGTCTTCCCGGTGATGTCGTTCTTGATCTCGTCCAGGGTGTACCCCAGGGCGATCTTGGCCGTGATCTTGGCAATGGGGTAGCCCGTGGCCTTGGAGGCCAGGGCGGAGGACCGGCTGACCCGGGGGTTCACCTCGATGACAGCGTACTCAAAGCTATCCGGGTTCAACGCCAGCTGGACGTTGCAGCCCCCCACGATCCCTAAATGGGCGATGATGTCCAGGGAGGCGGAGCGGAGCATCTGGAACTCCCGGTCCGCCAGGGTCTGGGTGGGGGCCACCACGATGGAATCCCCGGTGTGGACCCCCACGGGGTCCAGGTTCTCCATGGAGCAGACGGCGATGACGTTGCCCACCGCGTCCCGCATGGTCTCGAACTCGATTTCCTTCCAGCCGAAGATGGCCTTCTCGATCAGCACCTGGGTGATGGGAGAGGCGTCCAAGCCCGTCTGGGCGATGATGCGGAGCTCAGCCTCGTTGGCGGCGGCGCCGCCTCCCGCGCCTCCCAGGGTGAAGGCCGGGCGGACGATGACGGGGTAGCCGATTCTGGCGGCCACTTCCAGGGCCCCGTCGATGGTCTCGGCGATGTCGGAGGCGATGACCGGCTGGCCGATCTCCGCCATGGCCTCTTTGAAGAGCTCCCGGTCCTCAGCCCGGGAGATGGCGGCGGCGTCGGTGCCCAGGAGCCGGACGCCCTGCTCCTGGAGGAAGCCCTCCTTGTCCAACTGCATGGCCAGGGTCAATCCCGTCTGGCCTCCCAGGCCCGCCAGGATGGAGTCCGGCTTCTCCTTGCGGATAATGCGCTTCATGGTCTCCACGGTCAGGGGCTCCAAGTAGATCTCGTCCGCCATGGCCTGGTCCGTCATGATGGTGGCGGGGTTGGAGTTGCACAAGACCACGTCCACCCCGGCTTCTTTCAGCACCCGGCAGGCCTGAGCCCCGGCGTAGTCGAACTCGGCGGCCTGACCGATGACGATGGGGCCGGAGCCGATGACCAGGACTTTTTTAATGCTTTTGTCCAGGGGCATTAGAGCTCGCCTCCCTTCATCAATTCCACAAAGCGGTCGAACAGGAACGCGGTGTCGTGGGGGCCGCCCCGGGCCTCCGGGTGGAACTGGACGGTGAAGGCCCGGAGGCCGGGATAGTCCATGCCCTCGCAGGTTAAGTCGTTGGCGTTGGCGAAGGAGACCCGGCCGACGCTTACGGAGTCCCCGTCCACGGCGTAGCCGTGGTTCTGGCTGGTGATGTAGGTCCGGGGGCCGCTGAGGTCCCGGACGGGTTGGTTCACCCCCCGGTGGCCGTACTTGAGCTTATAGGTCTTTCCCCCCGCCGCCAGGGCGGTGAGCTGGTGGCCCAGGCAGATGCCGAAGAGGGGGACCCTGCCCAGGATCTTTTGAATCTGCTCAATCTGGTAGACGTTCTCCGCCGGGTCCCCGGGGCCGTTGGAGAGCATGACGCCATCCGGCTTCATGGCCAGCACGTCTTCCGCCGCCGCGGAGGCGGGAAGCACCGTCACCTCGCAGCCCCGCTTCCGGAGCTCCTGAACGATGTTGCGTTTCGCGCCGTAGTCCAGCAGGGCCACATGGAAACGGGTCCCGCCCTCCGCCTCATAGACGGCGGGCGCTTGACTGGTGACCGCGTTCACCACGCCGGTGACGGCGTACTCCCGGAGGGGGGTCAGATCCGCCGGGACCTCGTCGCAGATGCAGGCGTTCATGACGCCGGACTCCCGGATGATCCGGGTGAGCTGCCGGGTGTCCACGCCACAGAGGCCGGGGATGTTCCGCTCCTTCAAAAAGCCGTCCAGGTCCCCCTTGCTGCGGAAGTTGGAAGGGTGGCCGCACCGCTCCCGGACCACGTAGCCCTTGACGCAGCACGCCCCCTCGTAGTCCTCGGGGATGATTCCATAGTTGCCGATGAGGGGATAGGTCTGCATGACGATCTGACCCGCGTAGCTGGGGTCCGTCAGGGTCTCCACGTAGCCGCACATGCCGGTGGTGAAGACCAGCTCGCCCAGGGCGTCCGCCTCGCCGCCGAACCGGAGCCCCTGAAACACCTGGCCGTCCGCCAGGACCAAATAGCCTTTTTTCATGGATGCCTCCCTCGCTCTTGTTGACGCGTTTTCTTCTACCTTATTATGAGGGTTTTCGCCTCTACCGTCAATCCTGGATTGATTTCCGGGCGGAAAAGTTTGACCGGGAAAGGTATTACTTTTTGGTGAAAACGTGGAAGGCGGGCCGCCCAAAGGGGCGGCCCGCGTCTCAATTCACGTGTTGTCCCGGCTGATGGGCTCCCGCACCAGCAGGCGGCGGAGGGCTTTGCCGTTGAAGGGGATCAGGGGATAGAGATAGCCCCGGCCCACCAGGGGTTTGGTGGTGGCCAGCAGCACCAGGATGCCCAGGAGCCCCAGGCCGTAGCCCCACACGTCGAAGGCGGCGGTGATCAGCAGCAGCACCACCCGGAGGAGCTTGAAGGCGTAGCCCATCTCATAGCTGGGCTGGGCGAAGCTGGCCACGGACACAAAGGCCATATAGACCAGCACCTCCGGCCCCAGCCAGCCCGCCTGGACGGCGAAGTCGCCCAGGATCAGGGCTCCCAGCATGGAGAAGGAGTTGGACAGGGAATCCGGTGTGTTCAGGGACGCCAGCTTCAAAACGTCCACCAGGAACTCCACCACAAGAAGCTGCCAGAGGAGCCCCAGGGCCGCGGGCTCCGGGGAGGACAGGAACTCCAGCGCCTCCGGCAGGCGGCCCGACTCCTTCACCAGCAGATACCACGTGGGCGTGATGAGCAGGGAGATGAGAAAAACCACGATCCGCAGAAGCCGCAGGTAGGTCCCCACCAGCGGCGGGAAGTAAAACTCATTGGCCTCCTGGGTGAAGTCGAAAAAGGTGGTGGGCAGGATCATCACCGAGGGGGAGTTGTCCACCATCAAAATGACGTTCCCCTCCATGATGCTGGCGGCGGCGCTGTCGGGCCGCTCCGTGTAGCGGACCTTGGGAAAGGGATTGTACCACTGCTTGGGGCGGATGGCCTCCGCCACGCTCTCCTGGGCCATGGAGAGAGAGTTCATGTCGATGCCGTTCAGCTTCTCCCGGATAGAGGCCAGCAGGGCCGGGTCCGCCTTGTCGTCCAGATAGCAGAGTACCGCGTCGGTGTGGGAGCGCTTCCCCACCTTCAGCCCCTCCATGGTGAGGTGGGGGTCCCGGATGCGGCGGCGAAGCAGGGCCATGTTGGGCACCACCGCCTCCACAAAGCCGTCGTGGGAGCCCCGGAGGACCTTGCCGTCCGGGGGCTCCTCCACGCTGCGGCCGGGGTAGTTTTTCGCGTCAATCTGGGCGGCGCCGGAGAGGCCTTCCACCAGCAGAAGGGTCTTTCCCATGAGGACGGAGGTGGTGAGCTGGTCCGTGTCGTCGGCCACGTCCACCTCGGAAAAGGTGATGAAGCGGTCCGCGAAGTCCTGCATGTCCCTGAGGCCCTCCAGGGCGTTTGCTGGCTGGGAGAGCCAGAAGGCCCCCATACGCTCCAGGGTTTCGTCCTTGCCGTAGCCGTCCACCACCCAGAGCCGGGCCCTGCGGCCGCCGATGATATAATCCCGGCTCACCATGTCCACGCTCCGGCCCACCCCCAGGGCCTCGTCGAAGAGCCGGACGTTTTCCATGTAATGGTCAGATAATGTTGCCATGCGCACCTCCTGAAATGGAGGTAGTATGCCCGGGAGGAGGGAGGGCTATCCATGAACAGGCGGCGGGGAGAAATTTGACAAATTTCCCGCCCAATGATAAAATATTCCCGCCCCCCAAAAGGGGCGGGAACGCTACGCAGCGGACAGGCGGCTGGCCACGTCCTCCGAAAGGAGGTGAGGCCGTATGCGGATTACGTTACATATCGGACGGTTTACCGTGACGATTGTCGTGAAATGCAGAAACCGCCACTCTGGCCAGTGACGGTTTCTTGACGGTTTTCACTGTCGGGTTTACCTAAGCACTAGGGCCAGCCGCCTTGCGCGGCGTTCCCTTTAGCTGTATTATAGCAGTCGGAGGGGCCGCTGTCAAGGCGGGCGTCGGCCTCTTGAATCCAGCTTTTAAAAAGGAGAGGATCGTTATGCTGAGACCCAAGGAAATCGTTCAGCTATGGGTAGACGCCTTTAACGCCGGGGACGCGGAGGCTATCTCGGCCCTGTACCATGACGAGGCGGTCAACCACCAGGTGGCCAACGAGCCGGTTTCCGGCAGGGCCGCTATCCGGGAGATGTTCGCCGAAGAGTTTGCCGCCGCCAAGATGGTCTGCATTGTGGAACACATCTTCGAGGACGGACAGTGGGCGATCCTGGAGTGGCGGGATCCGCTGGGCCTGCGGGGCTGCGGGTTTTTCCAGGTGATCAATGAAAAAATTCTGTTCCAGCGGGGCTATTGGGACAAGCTCTCCTTCCTGAGACAGCACGGTCTCCCCATCGAGTGACGGACGCCCTCACGTCCCCTGCTCCTTCCGCAGGGCCACCAGCGTTCCGTTGAGCTCCGCTCCCAGGATCAGCACGTTTGCGGACATGTAGAGCCAGATCATCAGCACCACCACCGCGCCGATGGACCCGTACAGCAGGGAGTAGTGGGCGAAGTTGTCCACGTACATGGCGTACAGCCAGCTGACTCCCATCCAGGCCGCCAGAGCCGCCAGGGTCCCGGGCCACAGGTCCCGCCAGGGTCTCCGGCCGTCTTGGGCCAGAGCGTAGAGAAAGAACAGGGCGAAGTAGCCCACCACCGCCGCCGCCGGGAAGCGCATCCGGGCCCAGAGCTCCGCCAGGAAGAGGGGCAGGCGGAAGTTTCCCACGGCGTAGCCCAGCAGCCGGTCGCCGATGGTCATGAGGGCCAGCGTCAGGGCGATGGAGGAGATCAGCACCACGGTGTAGAGCAGGGTTTTCAGCCGGTGGATCACGGCCCGCTTCGGGGGGCCCAGGCGGTAGGCCGTCCGGACGGAGACCATCAGGGCGTTGGTGGCCCGCATGGGGAACCAGATGGAGAAGAACAGGCCGAAGACCATCAGCTTGGGGCTGGGGTTCCGGCCCACGTGGAGCAGGTAGGTCCGGATGATATCCACCACGTCTCGGGGCAGGAACTCCCCCAAGGCCAGCAGGATCGCGGTGACGTTCAGGTTCAGCAGGCCCAGGAGGGCGCTGATGAAGATCAGGAAGGGGAAGATCATGAACAGCAGGTAGAAGGCCAGGGCGGCGCTCTGTACCCCCACGTTGTGGCGGAAGTAACGCTGGATTAAGAGATAGAGCCCCCTGGGCAGCTTGCGGGTCAGGCGTATCACAAAAAACTCACTCCCACTTCTCCCAAATCTCGGGGTGATACCCCACGGTGGCCTCTTTGCCGTTGCGGACGATGGGGGTCTGGAACAGGACGGGGTTCTCCAGCAGCTTTTCCTCCCGGGCGGCGGGGGTCACGTAGGCCATGTACAAATCCTCATAGGCCCGGCATTTTGTGTTGACCAGGGCCTCAAAGCCAATTTTCTGCTTGACGGATTGGTACTCCCGGGGGGATAATCCTTTTGAGGGAAGGTCGACGTATTGAAATTTGATCCGGCGCTCCTTGAACCAGCGCTGGGCCTTCTTGGTGTCGAAACACTTGGAGGAGCCGAAGATCTGAATATTCATGAGACGTTCTCCTTATTATAGTATACAGGGAGGGATCTTTGTGACGGAAGCAGTCGAGACCTTGAAGACCTGGGTAAGGGAAGCCAAAGCCATCGCCTTCTTCGGCGGCGCCGGGGTCAGCACGGAGTCCGGCATCCCGGATTTCCGCTCCACCGGGGGTTTGTACCATCAGGAGTGGAAGTACCCGCCGGAAACCATTTTAAGCCATACCTTCTATAAAAGCAACCCCGAGGAGTTTTTCCGGTTCTACCGGGCCAAGATGCTGGCCCCCGAGGCCCAGCCCAACGCCGCCCACAAAAAGCTTGCCGAGTGGGAGGCGGCGGGGAAGCTCACCGCCGTGGTCACCCAGAACATCGACGGGCTCCACCAGGCGGCGGGCAGCAAACACGTCTGCGAGCTCCACGGCAGCGTCCACCGGAACTACTGCGAGCGGTGCGGGAAGTTCTACGGCCTGGACTTCATTCTGAATTCCACCGGCGTGCCCCGGTGCGAATGCGGCGGCGTGATCAAGCCGGACGTGGTCCTCTACGAAGAGGGCTTGGACCAGTCCGTCATGAACGACGCGGTGAACTCCATCGCCCGGGCGGACCTGCTGATCATCGGCGGCACGTCTCTGAACGTGTGGCCCGCCGCGGGGCTCATCAACTATTTCCAGGGGACCCGGGTGGCCCTGATCAACAAATCCGCCGTGGCCCGGGACCTCTCCGCCGGGCTGGTGATCACGGATCCCATCGGGGAGGTCATGGCCTGTCTATAGGTTGTGGCGCAAGGGAAAGACGGACACAAGAGGCCTCTGAAAAGTGCGAAAATCTCAGGATTTTTTTCCAGAAACCCCTTTACATTCCAGGGGCTATATGGTATAATAATAATAGGAGCGGGCCGCCCCCTTTCTTTTTGATAGGAGCGGGCCGCAAAAAAAGGAGAGATTGTCTATGAAGAAGAAATTCTTATCCCTGGTTTTGGTCTTGGCTATGGCCTTGACACTTTTGCCCACCGCGGCGTTCGCGGCGGAGACCCATGATGCAGAAGGCGCATGCAAAGACGCCACGGGTGCGGAAGTCCCCGTAAAAGCGGCTACCTGCACTGAGGCTGGTGTAAAAACAAAATATTATACCTGCTCTGTGTGCGGAAACGCCTTTGAGGAACAAGCACTTACAACCGCAATTTCCGACTTAACCTCGTATATTGAAGAGGCCAAGGGCCACACTATCGCTTCAGACCCGACTACCGCTGAAGTGCCCGCTACTTGCTGTGCGGACGGAACGAAAGCGCTCTATGCCTGCACCGGCGGCTGCGGAAAGACATTTATTGATGCTGCTGGAAAGACCGAAGCGACCAATGAAAACAAAGTAATTGCGGCAAATGGTTCGCACACCTTTGCGAATGATGCTAAATTCACTTCGGACAATAAGGGGAACCATTCCGCTACCTGCACGGTGGGAAATAAAACGGCCACCGAAGCCTGTGATACTAAGGGCACGGATGGAGCCTGCTCCAAGTGCGGCTACAAAGCGGGCGGCACCGGCGACCAGAAAACGGAAATCACCGCTTTTACGCCTGTGATTACCCCCGGTCCCGCGACTGCGGGAGGAGCTGTAACCATCGGGTTTATGAGCACCACCCCTGCTAATCTTGCTGATGTTCTGGAAGTCACAAATGCTGTATGGACCAATACAAGCACCTCGGCTGAGGACAACACTGGAACCACGACTAAGGCTCCTACCACCCCGGGCACGTATAACATTGTAGTTACCGCTGCGGTAAAAGCGGCCTTGGCAAGCAGTTATACGTTGAAGCAAACCACAGCTACGGTCACGGGCCTTAAAGTCAATGCTGCCTCTACCACCACTCCCACCACTCCGACGACCCCCGAGCCCCCGAAGGACGAGAACAAGGCTCCCTCCACCAACT
>CAMXKT010000008.1 GCA_947244595.1 uncultured Oscillibacter sp.
GACTCGGACATCCGGGTCATGGAGCACATGCTCCGCCGGGACACCGGCAGCGCGGCGGAGGACTTCGGCCTGGGTGGGAGCGCCGTCCAGACCGCTCCGGAAGACGAGTGACAAACGGCCCGGTCCGCCCTGGACCGGGCCATTTTTCGGTAATGTAAACCCACGGTTAGCAGAAAGAACGTCCGCAGTTGGTGGCAAATAACCTGCCGGACCTGCTATGATGGGACCCACAAAGGAGGGATGCCCTATGACAACCGGACAGCGCGTGGCCCAAAAGCGAAAGGAGCTGGGCCTTTCCCAAGAGGCCCTGGGGGAGAAGCTGGGCGTGTCCCGGCAGTCCATTTATAAGTGGGAGTCCGACAGCGCCCTGCCGGAGGTGGAGAAGCTGGTGGCCCTCAGCCGTCTCTTCGGCGTGTCCGTGGGGTGGCTGCTGGGCGTGGAGGAGGAGGCCGCCCCCGGCGGCGGGGAACTGACGGAGGAACAGCTGCGGCTGGTGGAGGAAATCGCCGCCCGGTACGTCCCCCGGCTCTCCTCCCACAGAATGGCGGTGCTGAAAATGTCCGTCATTACGGCGGCGGTGTGCCTCTGTCTGGTCCTGGGGGGCTTCTACTGGCGGCTGGAGCAGCTGACCCGAAACGACTCCCAGCTCCAGGCCGCCATCAACCGGGTGGAGGGAGGCGTAAACCTCCAGATAAATGAAGTCTCCAGCCGGGTGGAGGAACTTTTGCGGGAGCAGAACGCCGTCACCGCCGACTATGGAACCACGCTGGCAGGGGCGGACCCCTCCGCCAGCCAGGCCTTCTTCCAGGCCTACGCCGTGCCCAAAAATTTCGTGGAGGGCATGACGGCGGAGTTCTACACCGTAAGCGGCGGAAGGCAGAACTCTGCCGTCCGGGCGGAGCGGCAGGAGGGCCAGCGGTTCGCGGCGGAGCTGCGGTGCGGCCTGGCGGAGGACATCAGCGTCAGCGTGGCCTTCGTCTACCCCGACGGCACCCGGCAGACCCAGGTGCTGGACCGCTACGCGGGGCTCTACGGCCAGACCTTCCCGGCGGTCCGGGCGGACTATGCCTTGGCCTATAAGCCGGTGGAAAACGGGACCTTTGCTCTGGCGGTGGCCAAAGGGACCCGGGAGGAAAACGGCCATTTGGACTGGAACCCTGACAGCATATCGCCGGCAGTCTCCGGGAGCACCCCGCCCGTGGCGGAGCTGGAAAGCCTGCGGGTGGGCCTGTTCAAAAACAAGAAGCTGGTGGACTGGGCGGTCTTCTCTGTGATACCGGAAGTGATAGAGGAGGAGACCACGGCCCTCACCGGGGAGCAGTGGAAGGCCCTGGACAAGCTCCGGGACAACCAGGGAGACGGCAGCCGGGGCTACCAGTGGCTCAACTTCTATTTTACGCCCCAGGACGTCCCGGCGAAGGCCGGGGACGTGTTCCAGATCGCGGCGGTCATGGAGGATGTGTATGGCCGCACGGCGGTCCGGTCCGGCGGGGCCTTCGGCCTGGACGAGGGCTGGAAGGAGCTGACCAACCTGGACGCGGACACCTCGGATACCTACCCCGGCGGATGGATGCTGGAGGACGGGTCCTCCATCTGCTCCTGAAAGAAACGGGACTGCTTTGGCAGTCCCGTTTTTCTACGTTGCCGTCGCTTCAGCGTGGATAAGCGCCAAGCAAACAGCGCGCGCGAAGGCTCTTTTGGTTACTTTTCTCTCGAGAAAAGTAACCGCCCCTCGCTCCACACGGCCCGGACCGCGTCTCTCTGCCGCCGGTAGACGCAGCGCTCCAGGCGCTCCGCCGCCGTCATGGGGTGGGGCTGGGGGAGGTCTCCGTCGTCCAGAACAATGGCGTGGAGACGGTTCCCCGGGGCGAAGCCCGGCTGTTCTCCGAAGAACGCCGCCCCGGCGGAGGTCCCCAAATACCAGCCCTCCGCCACGGTGAGGAAGTCGGTTCCCCAATCGTCCAGGACCCGCCGGGCCTTGGAGGCCCGGATGGAGGCCGCCACCATGTCGAACATGTTCAGATGGTCCCCCCCGGCAATGTCGCTGCCCAGGGCCACCTTCAACCCCTCGTTCAGCATCACCCGGACCGGGGCCACGCCGGAGCAGAGATTCTGGTTGGAGTCCGCGCAGTGGACCACCGTCACTCCGGCTTCCTTCATGGCCGCCCGCTCCCGTTCGTCGGACCAGACGCAGTGAGCCATGAGGGTCTTGTCGTTCCAAAGACCGTATTTGGCGTAGGTCTCCCAGTACTGCCGGCAGTCCGGGTGCAGCTCCTTGACCCAGGCGATCTCCCCGGTGTTCTCCGACAGGTGGGACTGGACGGGGAGGCTTCGCTCCGCCGCCAGCTTCCCCAAAAAGTCCATGAGCCCGTCGGTACAGGAGGGGGTGAACCGGGGGGTGAGGATGGGCTTAATGTGTTGGAAGTCCCCGCACTCCTCCAGCCAGCGGAGGGTCTCCCGCTGGGACTCCTCCGTCTCCTCCTGGAGGGCGGGTATGGCGTTCCGGTCCATGTTCACCTTGCCCACGTACCCGGTAACCCCGGCCTTTTCCAGCTCCTCCATCAGGATGAGGGTGGCCTCCCGGTGGAGGGAGGAGAACATGCAGACCCGGGTGGTTCCGTTCTCAATGAGCTCCCGGGCCAGCTTCCTGTAGACCTCCCGGGCGTAGTCCGGGTCGGCGAAGCGGGACTCGGTGGGGAAGGTGTAGGCGTTCAGCCAGTCCAGCAGCGGCAGGTCCATGCCCATTCCCAGCATGGGGTATTGGGGCGCGTGGAGGTGCAGGTCCGCGAAGGATTGGAGGATCAGCGCGTCCCCGTAGTCCTCCACCGGCGCTCCGGCGTATTGCTCCGGCAGGACGGGGAAGACCCCGGTGATGATCCCGTCCTCCGCCACGAGACAGCCGTTTTCCGTGACGTCCAGTTTCCCCAGGGCCGGGGCGGAGACGATGGTCCCCTTTAGAATTGTAGTCGACATGTCAGCAACCCCTTTTCAAATTTGCCGATACAAAAACAAAAAGGACGCCTGTCCGGATAGGGGAATTCCCCTCCGTACAGACACCCATAGAGAAGCCTTTGGCGGCTTCGTAGAAACGCCCGCGCCATGTCAGCGGGCTTATATGAGGCCCTTACCCTTGTATCGGGTTGCCTATAGTGTACCACGCCCGGCGGCGGAAATCAAGCACCAGTTCCGACCTCTTTGCCTATACTGTCATACGGGCGGTCCGCCGTCCGAATTGAGAATAAGGCGTTGATGTGTATGCTACGGTCTCTTGGCTGGGCCGCCCTGGGCACGGGCTTCACGTTTTTGATGACCACCCTGGGCGCCGCCATGGTGTTTTTTCTCTCCGGGGAGCCCAGGCCCCGGTTTCAAAAGGCGATGCTGGGCTTTGCCGCCGGGGTGATGACGGCGGCCTCCGTGTGGAGCCTGCTGCTCCCCGCCATCGACCAGGCCACGGAGGAGGGCCGGGTCCCCGGCTGGCTCCCGGCGGCGGCGGGGATGCTGCTGGGTGTGGTGTTCCTGGCGGCGCTGGACGCGCTGCTGCCCCATTTGCGTCAGGCGAAGGAAGTCAACGACGCCTGGCGGCAGAACACGCTGCTGATGACGGCCATCACCCTACATAACGTGCCGGAGGGCATGGCGGTGGGCCTGGCCTTCGCCCTGGCGGCAAACGGGGAGGGGGCCGCCGGAGCCATGGCCTTGGCTCTCGGCATCGGCATCCAGAATTTCCCCGAGGGGGCGGCGGTGGCCCTGCCCCTGCGGCAGGAGGGCCGGGGGCGTCTCGGCGCCTTCACCGGCGGGATGCTGTCCGGGGCGGTGGAGCCGGTGTTCGGCATTCTGGTGGTGCTGATCGCCGCCTGGGCCCACCCCATGATGCCTTGGCTCTTGAGCTTCGCCGCCGGGGCCATGCTTTACGTGGTGGTGGAGGAGCTGGTGCCCCAGGCCCACAGCCGGGCGGGGACCTGTGGATTTGTGGGGGGCTTCCTCATTATGATGGTGCTGGATGTGGCCTTAGGGTAAGAAGACGCGGCGGTCCTGAGACCGCCGCGCTTTACTTCTTCTTCCGATGCCGGAGGTCATAGAGAAACTTGAGGGTCCGCTCTCCCTCCACCACCCGGCGGAACTCGCCGCAGCCCTCGCAGAGGTCCCGCTCGTCCGACAGGACATAGTCCCGCTCGGTCCAATGGGCATGGTGCATCCGGTTCCAGCAGTCCAGGCAAAATTCGGCCATTTTTGAACTCACCTCAATTTTAATTATCTTTACAATAATATTACGCCTCTGCACATGATACTGTCAAGTAGAAAATACTCATCTTTACAATAAAGGCTTGGACAGTTCATGAAGCTATATGATTATCATGGCAGATATAATTGCTCAGGCGAGCGCATCCGGGAACAGAGGAAAGCGCTCCATCTTTCACAGGAGCAATTGGCCGCGAAAATGCAACTGGCTGGGTTGGATGTTACCCAGCACATGATTAGCCGAATTGAAACGGGGCTGAGAATTGTGCCGGATTTTGAGATCCCCTTTTTCGCGGACGCTCTGGGCGTGTCTCCGCTCTGGCTTCTGGAGAGGGAAGGAAGCGAATGATGGACTGCTGTGAACGAATACGCGCTTTGCGGGAGGACCGGGACTTGACCCAGTCGTTCATCGCGGGGCTGCTGCACGTGGGACAGAAGACCTATTCGGACTATGAGCTCGGCAGGACCCGCATCCCACTGGACAGTATCATCATTTTGGCGAAGTACTACAATGTCAGTATGGACTACATCTGCGGCGTCTCCAATGAGTGCCGCTGGTTTCCGAAAAAATGAAGGACCGAAGGACGTCCGTCCTCCGGCCCTTTTTATAAAAAGCAGGTCTTTCACTCTTCGTCATCGGTGTCCTTACCCGGCTTGTATTGCTCCTCGCCGCTTTCAATGAAAAGGAGGAAGTCATTGATTTTCTTTTCACTCCATCCGGCGGCACGAAGCCCGAGAATCAGTCTTGCGCTCTCCTGCATGTTCATTTCTTTGCGCCTCCTTCCCTGTTCGTAACGGTTTTGACTGCGTCATTGAGTCGCGGCAAATCAGGTCTTCGCGTTGATCTGCGCCCCGCACTTGGGGCAGGTGATGACGATTTTCCCCTTCCCCGTGGGGACCCGGCAGATGGTCTTGCAGCTCTTGCAGGTGAAATACTTGTGCTCCTTGTCGGCGTGGCGGGCCCGGGCTCCGGCGCTGCGGTTCTTGACCCCGCAGTACCAGTTTACCCACTTCTGGTTCTCCATCCGCCGCCGGGAGAGGTTCTTGGAGAAGGAGCGGAACAGGATGACGATCATCAAAAAGAGCAGCACGCCCTCCAGCGCCCGGACGGCCAGGCCCTTCTTCATGAAGAAGCAGACCAGCTCCGCGGCCCACAGGACAAGATAGCCCCGGAACAGCGCCTGATTCAGCTGGTCCCACCCGTTGCGCCCGTACATGAAGCGGGCCACCGCACCGCCGATCCTCTGGAAGATGCCCATACCCTCGAACTCCTTTGCCGGTCCTGTCGTTTTTTGATCCTCTATATTCTACTCGCAACCGGCCGGACAGACAACCGCTTTGGGCGGAAATTTACAAAATGGTCATTTATTTTCCATAGGGGCTGTGCTATATTTTAGAATTGTTAAAAAATTTAAAAAGGAAGTGTATCCAAACTATGGCGAAAAAACAGTTCAAAGCGGAATCCAAGCGGCTCCTGGACCTGATGATCAACTCCATCTACACCCACAAGGAGATCTTCCTCCGGGAGATCATCTCCAACGCCAGCGACGCCTGCGACAAGCTGTGCTACCAGGCCCTGACCGACAGCGCCGTGGGCATGGACCGGGGGGATTTCAAGATCGAGATCACCGTGGACAAGGACGCCCGGACCCTGACGGTCTCCGATAACGGCGTGGGCATGGACAAGGCGGACCTGGAAAACAACCTGGGCGTCATCGCCTCCTCCGGCTCCTACCAGTTCAAGCAGGAGATCGGGGACGACGCCAAGGAGACCGACGTCATCGGTCAGTTCGGCGTGGGCTTCTACTCCGCCTTCATGGTCTCCGACCAGATCACCGTGGTGACGAGGAAGTACGGCGCGGAGAGCGGGTACAAATGGCAGTCCTCCGGGGCCGACGGCTACACCATCACGGAATGCGAAAAGGAAACCGTGGGCACGGATATCGTCATGCACATCAAGCCGGACACGGACGACGAAAAATACGGCGAGTTCCTGGAGAACTGGAAGCTCCAGGAGCTGGTGCGGAAGTACTCCGACTACATCCGCTTCCCCATCCGCATGGAGGTTTCCAAGACCCGGAAGAAGGAGGACTCCCCGGAGGATAAGCCGGAGTATGAGACCTACACCGAGGTGGAGACCCTGAACTCCATGGTCCCCATCTGGCAGCGGTCCAAGAGCGAGGTCACCGCCGAGGAGTACAACAAGTTCTATCGGGACAAGTTCCACGACTACGCCGACCCCCAGCGCTGTCTCCCCGTCTCCGTGGAGGGCAGCGTCACCTATAAGGCCCTGCTCTTCGTCCCCGGGGCCACGCCCTTCGACTACTACACCAAGGAGTTTGAAAAGGGCCTCCAGCTCTACTCCAACGGCGTGCTCATCATGGACAAGTGCGCCGACCTGCTGCCGGAGCACTTCCGTTTCGTCCGGGGCGTCGTCGACTCGCCGGACCTGAGTCTGAACATCTCCCGGGAGCTCCTCCAGCATGACCGGCAGCTGAAGATCATCGCCTCCAACCTGGAGAAGAAGATCAAGACGGACCTGGGCAAATTCCTGGCGGAGGACCGGGAGGGATATCAGAAATTCTGGAAGAACTTCGGCCGCCAGCTGAAATACGGCGTGGTGAACGAGTATGGCCGCCACAAGGACCTGCTCCAGGACCTGCTACTGTTCTACTCCTCCACGGAGAAAAAGCCCGTCACCCTGGACGAGTATGTCTCCCGGATGAAGGAGGACCAGAAGTATATCTACTACGCCGCCGGGGAGACCGTGGACAAGATCGACAAGCTCCCCCAGACCGAGGGCCTGCGGGACGCGGGGACGGAGATCCTCTACTTCACCGAGGAGGTGGACGAGTTCTGCGCCCAGACTCTGCGGACCTACAAGGAGAAGGAGTTCCGCTCCGTGCTGGACCAGGAGATTGAAGAAGGGGCGGAGAAAAAGGCCGAGGAGGAGGCCGAGGCCCACAAGGGGACCTTCGACTTTGTGAAGGAGGCCCTGGGAGACAAGGTCAAGGAGGTCAAAGCCAGCGCCCGGCTGAAATCCCATCCCGTCTGCCTCACCGCCGGAGAGGGCCTGAGCTTCGAGATGGAGAAGTACTTCCAGGCCGTTCAGCCCGACGCGTCCTTCAAGGCGGACCGCATTCTGGAGCTGAACGTGGAGCACCCCGCCTTCCAGGCCCTGGAGGCCGCCGTGGAGGGGGACCCCGAGAAGGCGAAGACCTACGCCGCCCTGCTCTATAACCAGGCCCTGCTGATCGCGGGCCTGCCTCTGGAGGACCCCTCCGGGTACACCGACCTGGTCTGCGGGCTGATGAAGTGAGCCCATGAACCAAAAAAGCGTTGACCTGGGCAGCGGGAAGGTGAGTAAGCTGCTGTTCTCCCTGGCCCTGCCCACCATCACCTCTCAGATCGTCAACATGCTGTACAACCTGGTGGACCGGGTGTACATCGGGCACATGCGGCCCGTGGACACGGTGGGGGCCCTGGCCCTCACCGGCGTGGGAGTCTGCCTGCCCGTCATCATGATCATCTCCGCCTTTGCCTCCCTGGTGGGTGTGGGCGGTGCGCCCCGGGCCTCCATCCAGGAGGGCCGGGGGGATCTGGAGGGCTCCCAAAACATCATGGGCAACAGCTTCACCCTGCTGGTGGTCACGGCCCTGGCGCTGACCCTGGTGTTCCAGAATTTTGCCGAGCCCCTGCTGCTGACCTTCGGCGCCAGTGAGAATACCATCGGCTACGCCCTGGACTATATGAAGATCTACTCCCTGGGCACCCTCTTCGTTCAGGTGACCTTGGGCATGAACGCCTACATCACGGCCCAGGGCTTCACCACCGTCAGCATGAAAACCGTCCTCATTGGGGCGGGGCTGAACACGCTGCTGGATCCCATTTTCATTTTCGGCTTCGGCCTGGGGGTTCGGGGCGCGGCCCTGGCGACCATCCTCTCCCAAGCGGTCTCCGCCGCCTGGGTCCTGCGCTTCCTCACCGGGCCGAATACCAAGTGGCGGCTGCGGCGGGAGTATCTCCGGCCCCGGCCCAAGGTCTTCATGCCCTGTCTGGCGCTGGGCCTGTCCCCCTTCATCATGCAGTCCACGGAGAGCCTTATCGCCGTGTGCTTCAACTCCTCCCTTTTGAAGTACGGCGGGGACGTGGCGGTGGGGGCCATGACGGTGCTGACCAGTACCATGCAGTTTGCCATGATGCCCCTCCAGGGCCTGAGCCAGGGCTGCCAGCCCATTGTCAGCTACAACTACGGGGCGCGGAACGCCCAACGGGTGAAGGACGCGTTCAAATGCCTGCTGAAAGCCTGCGTGACCTATTCGGCAATCCTCTGGCTGCTGGTGCAGACCCTCCCCCGGGTCTTCGTGCTGATGTTCAACAACGACCCGGCGCTGGTGGATTACGCCGCCTGGGCCCTGCGGATTTACATGGCCACCGGGTTCATGTTCGGCGTTCAGATCGCCTGCCAGCAGACCTTCGTGGCCCTGGGGAATGCCAAGACCTCTCTGTTCCTGGCGGTGCTGCGGAAGATCATCCTGTTGATCCCCCTCATCTATATCCTGCCCAACTTCTTCGCCGACAAGGCCTTCGCCGTCTTCCTGGCGGAGCCGGTGGCGGACTTCTTGGCGGTGTGTGCCACCGCCTCCATGTTCGCCGTTCAGTTCGGGCGGAGTATGGCGGAGCTGAAGGAGAGCTAGACCGGGAATCGGAAAGCCGGGCCAAAACGGCCCGGCTTTCTTTGCGCGCGAAGCGTGTTCTCAGATTCCCCGCAGTCCAGAGGGCGGAGCAAAAAAAGCGGCCGGCGCGGAGGAAGCTCCGCGTCGGCCGGAACGCTTTACGATGATTACGCCGCAAACTCGTTGAGCTCGGACTGCATCAAGGCATAAGAGATGATGGTGAGCCCGAAGACGGACAGCACCAGATAGAGGATCCCCAGATGGCCCGCCGGCAGGCCCCTCGTCATCCGCTGGCGGTCCAGATCGTCGCCGGCGCGATAGAGCCAATAGAGACCGTAGATATTGCAGGTGATGATGGACAGCAGCAGCACGATCCCGCCGGAAGGACCGTTGGGACGGGCTGTCGCCGTGTTCACATCTTCCGCCAGGCAGTACAGCCAGTAGAGGCTGTATAACCCGCAGGTGACGATAGACAGGACAATGCACAGACCGATGCTTTTTCTCTGAATAGGCATAAATGATCTCCCTCTCCCTAAAATATTTCCCCCCGCGGAAATGGGCTCCGTAAGCAGTATAGCACGGGCCCTCTCCGGATGCAACAGGAAAAGGACGCTCCGCCGTTGGCCGCCTGTCCCGTGAGGAGGACCAGGGCGCAAAGAGGCCGGAAATGCGGCAAAGAGAAAAGCTGCAGTCGTCTCCGGTGGTAATATTTGGCGGCGGCGGGCTGGAAAACAATGAAAATTTCGGCAAATCAGCCAAAGATTTTGCTACTTTTTTGTGCTAAAATCCGGTGCGTTGGGATAGAACAAATTATTTTGCAAAAACTACTTGCAATATGAACGTGAATCGTGTAATATAGTCTTGAAAACTATATTACACGATATTAACAGCGCAAGCTGAGGAGGAGCACGATGGAGGCTGTTTTGACAAAGCAGGAACTGCAGCGGGCCCGCCTGCGGGCGGTCCGGCGGGCGAAGGTCCAGGCCCGGAACGAGCCTCCCCGGCTGTCGCTGGGGGAGGAGGTCTTCAACGCCGTCAGCCACGGCCTGGGGGCCCTGGGGGCGGCGGCGGCGCTGACCATGCTGCTGATCCACTCCCACGGGGCCATGGAGCTGCTGGCCTCCTGCGTGTACGGGATCAGCATGGTGGTCATGATGCTGATGAGCGCCGCCTACCACGCCATGCCCACCGGATCCGGGGCCAAGCGGGTCCTCCGGCGGTTCGACTACACGTCCATTTATCTGCTGATCGGCGGCACCTTCGCCCCTATTCTGCTGCTGTACCTGGGGGGGACCCTGGGGGTGGCGCTGTTCTGCGTCCAGTGGGCGGTGATCCTCACCGGCGTGACGCTGGTGATGGTCTTCGGTCCCGGCCGCTGGCCGGCCCTGCACTTCACGCTGTACTTCCTCATCGGGTGGAGCGGGCTGATGTTCCTGCCCCGGATGTACCTCCACAGCCGGACCCTGCTGTGGTTCATCTTCGCGGGGGGACTGGCCTACACCCTGGGGATGATCCCCTTTGCCGGGAAGAAGAAGTACAACCACTGCGTCTGGCACGTCTTCGTTCTGGCGGGGGCGGCCCTCCACTGGATCGGCATTTATACCCAGATTTACGCCGTCCTCTGATCAAAAAATGAATCGAACGCCCGGGCGCCGTCTCCGACAGGATGGAGCCCGGGCGTTTGCCTGCTTTCCCAGCATCAAGGACGCGTTAAAATTTGAGGGGGAAAGCGATTGACGCAAGCGTTTTCGCCCTTGATACTCTTGACTTTTCCGTAAGAGTTACTATAATCAAACCGTAACAAATCCACTCCCCGCGCCCGCCGGCCTGGGCGGGGGAGCATGAGAGAGAAGGGATGCTTGATGAAAGAACACAAAAAGGGCCTGGCGCTGTGGCTGGCGGCGGTCCTGGCGCTGTTGGCGGGCGCTCTGCTCGTCGGGTCTCCCGGCCGGACGGAGACCGTAAAGGAGGCCATGCGGGATGCCGTGCTCCACGACGTGAACCGGATCAGCCTCTTCGGGCTCAAGGAGGTGAACCCGGGGCTGGTGTCCGCCTTCACGGTGACGCTGATTCTGCTCCTGGCGGCGGCCTGCATCCGGGTTTTCGTGATCCCGAAGTTCCAGTACAGGCCCGGGAAGCTCCAGATGCTGCTGGAGGAGGTCGTGGGCCTGTTCAGCGGCATGGCCAGGAGCAGCAGCCCCCACCGCTGCGGCTTCCTGGGGGCCTATATCTTCGCCGCCGGGGCCTACATCTTCGTGGGGACGCTGTTCGAGCTGCTGGGCCTCCAGGCCGTCACGGTCCACGGACACCCCATTACGCTGCCCGCGCCGCTGTCGGACGTGAACGCCGCCATCGCCATGGGGACGTTCTCCTACCTGATGATTCTCTCCGGCGGCGTGGCGGTCAACGGGGTGCGCGGCGTGGGGAAGACGCTGAAAGAGTTCTCCCTGCCCATCTCCATGAGCTTCCGGCTCTTCGGGGCCCTGCTCAGCGGCCTGCTGGTGACGGAACTGGTCTATTACTACGTCAATCTGAGCTTTGTGCTGCCGGTGGTGGTGGGCGTGCTGTTCACCCTGCTTCACGCCCTGATTCAGACCTATGTGCTGACCATGCTGACGGCGCTGTACTACGGCGAGGTGTCCGAGCCCTCCCCGCCGAAGGCGAAGAAAAAACACCGGGCCGCCTGAGTACGGCCCAGACATTTGAAGAAGAACATAATGGGAGGTTTTTGAGATGAACAAGTTTGTGAAGAGGCTTTGGATGCTGGGTCTGGTGCTGGTACTGGCGGCGGCTCTGGCCGTGCCCGCCCTGGCGGCGGGGGAGGAGACGGGAGAGACCGCCGCCCAAACGGAGACCCAGGAGTCCTCCGGAGGGAAAACCATGGCCTCCGCCCTGGCCATCGGCCTGGCGGCTCTGGGCGGCGCATTGGGCATGGGCATCGCCACCGGCAAGGCGGCGGAGAGCATCGGCCGCCAGCCGGAGGCCGAGGGCAAGATCCGGACCACGCTGATGCTGGGCCTGGTCTTCATTGAGACGGCCATCATTTACGCCCTGCTGGTGGTCATCCTCATCATCTTCGTGTTGTAAGGCAGGTGGAGGCAGTGAATATCCCCCTGAATATCGATTGGCAGCAGATTCTGCTGCACTGGATGAATCTTGCGATTCTCACCGGCGGGCTGTACTTCCTGCTTTACGACCCGGTGAAGCGGTTCATGGAAAAGCGGGAGGCGTACTACCGAGGCCTGGAGGAGCAGGCCGCCGGAAAGCTCCGGGAGGCGGAGGAGCTGAAAGCCGCCTATCAGGCCAGGCTGGACGGGGCCGAGGAGGAAATTCATCAGGCCCGGGCCAAGGCCCAGGCGGCGGTCCAGCAGTCCGTGGAGGAGCAGATGGCCCAGGCCAGGCAGATCGTGGCCAAGGCCAAGGAGGAGGCCGCCAGCAGCCGGGAGCAGATCATCAAGGAGTCCCAGCGGGAGCTGCGGGAGCTGACGGTGGCGGCGGTGAAGAAATTGACGGTGAAGGCCGACACGGACCTCTTCGACCAATTCCTGGATTTGGCGGAGGGAGGAACGCCCCATGAGAACCACTAGAGGCTCGCTGACGGCGGAGCTCCGCAGCGCCGTCAAGCCCACGGAGGAACAGCTCCGGCGCTTTGAAAAGTTTCTGGCGGACAAATACAAGCGGAAGGTCCCTCTTCACTGGGAGGAGGACCCCGCCCTAAAGCAGGGCTTCCGCCTCCAGGTGGGGGCGGACATGTACGACTGGACCATGAAAGGCCGGGTCCGGCAGTTTCGGGACTATGTCCGGGGACTGGAGAGCGGGTCCAACGACATTCTGCCCCTGATGCGCCAGGCGGTGGAGGACTGGACCGTGGCCGTGAATCCGGAGGAGATCGGCGAGGTGGTCTCCGTGGACGGCGAGATCGCCGTGGTTAAGGGCCTGGACCACGCCCAGTACGGGGAGATCTTGGTCTTCAACTCCGGCGTCAAGGGCATGGTCCAGGACCTGCGCCGGGACGGCGTCAGCTGCATCCTCTTCGGTAGCGGCGAGGAGGTCTCCGCCGGCAGCATGGTCCGGCGAACCCTCAAGACCGCCGGCATGCCGGTGGGCGAGGGCTTCCTGGGCCGGGTGGTGGACGCCCTGGGCGTCCCCATAGACGGCAAGGGCAAGATCCGGGCGGAGGCCCACCGGCCCATTGAGACCCCGGCCCCGGGCATCCTGGACCGCCAGCCGGTGAACACCCCCATGGAGACGGGCCTTTTGGCCATCGACTCCATGTTCCCCATCGGCCGGGGACAGCGGGAGCTGATCATCGGCGACCGGCAGACCGGTAAGACGGCCATCGCCCTGGACACCATCCTGAACCAGAAGGGGAAAGACGTGGTCTGCATCTACGTGGCCATCGGGCAGAAGGCCAGCAGCGTTGCCCAGATCGTGGAGAACCTGAGCCGCCGGGGGGCCATGGAGTACACCGCCGTGGTCAGCGCCCCGGCCAGCGCCTCCGCGGCGCTCCAGTATATCGCGCCCTACGCGGGCTGCGCCCTGGGGGAGCACTTCATGCGCCAGGGGCGGGACGTGCTCATCGTCTACGACGACCTCAGCAAGCACGCCATCGCCTACCGGACCCTCAGCCTTCTGCTGGAGCGGTCCCCGGGGCGGGAGGCCTACCCCGGCGACGTGTTCTATCTCCACTCCCGGCTTTTAGAGCGGGCGGCCCACCTCTCCGACGAGCTGGGGGGCGGCAGCATGACCGCCCTGCCCATTGTGGAGACCCAGGCGGGGGACGTGTCCGCTTATATTCCGACGAATATCATCTCCATCACCGACGGGCAGATCTTCCTGGAGAGCGATCTGTTCTTCGCGGGCCAGCGGCCCGCCGTCAACGTGGGCCTCTCCGTCTCCCGCGTGGGCGGCGACGCCCAGACCAAGGCCATGAAGAAGGCCGTGGGGACCCTCCGGCTGGATCTGGCCCAGTACCGGGAGATGGAGGTCTTTACCCAGTTCTCCAGCGACCTGGACGACGCCACCAAGCGCCAGCTGACCTACGGCCAGAGCCTGATGCGCCTGCTGCGCCAGCCCCGGTACGCCCCCCTGTCCCAGCACCAGCAGGTGATAGTCCTGACGGCGGCCATGGCCCATATCATGCAGGACGTGCCCCTGGAGAACATGGACGCCTTCCGGGCCCATCTGCTCTCCGTGGTGGAGGCGGAGGCCCCGGACCTCTGCGGCCGCATCGACCGCACGGGCCAGCTGGACCCGGAGGACCGGGAGGAGATCGTCGCTCTGGCGAGGAGGGCCCTGGAGAGCGGAAGGAAGGGCGGCTGACATGGCGGGGACCAAGGAGATCAAGACCCACATCGAGAGCGTGGGGGAGACCCGGAAAATCACCAACGCCATGTATCTGATCGCCTCCACCAAGCTCCGGCGGGCCCGGCAGGAGCTGGACCAGACCCGGCCCTACTTCGAGGCCCTCCGGGGGGAGATCCGGCGGATCTTCCACACGGCCTATAACGTGGACAGCCGGTTCTTCTACCCCGTGGGCAGCGACGAGCCCCTGAAGGGGACTTACGGCTGCCTGCTCATCACCGCCGACAAGGGCCTGGCGGGAGCTTATAACCAGAACGCCATCCGGGTGGCCCAGCAGCTCTTGGAGCGGCACCCGGACACCAAGCTCTTCGTCGTGGGGGAGTACGGGCGGCGCTTCTTCGACCAGCGGAAAATTCCCATTGAGCACAGCTTCCTCTACACCGCCCAGAACCCCACCATGGCCCGGGCCCGGGAGATCAGCGCCCTGCTGCTGGACGGCTTCGACCGGGGGGAGCTGAAAGAGATTTACGTCATCTACACGGACATGGAAAGCGCCATGAGCGCCCAGGCCCGTTCCACCCGCCTGCTGCCCTTTCACCGGACTCACTTCGCCGGAGCCCCGGCGGGGGAGGGGGCCATGACGGAGCGCTTTGAGTTTTACCCCGACGTGGGGACCGTGCTGAACAGCGTTATGAGAAGCTATGTCACCGGCTTTATCTACAGCGCCCTGATCGACAGCTTCTGCTGTGAGCAGAACGCCCGGATGACCGCCATGGACAACGCGGACCGGAACGCGGAAAAGCTCCTGGGGGAGCTGTCCCTCCAGTACAACCGGGTCCGGCAGTCGGCCATCACTCAGGAGATCACGGAGATTTCCGCCGGGGCCAGGGCCCAGCGCCAGAAGAAGGGAAGGTAACCGATTTTGGAAAGAGGCATCATTGTACAGGTCTCCGGTCCCGTGGTGGACGTGGAGATTCAAAGCGGCGAGCTTCCCCGCCTGCGGGAGGAGCTGACCGTGGAGAAGGACGGGGCCCTTCGGGTGATGGAGGTGGCCCAGCACATCGGGAAGGGCACGGTGCGCTGCATCATGCTGTCCCCCAGCGAGGGCCTGGCCCGGGGCCTGGCCGTGGATGTGCCGGACCGGACCATCGAGGTCCCCGTGGGCACGGCCACTTTGGGCCGGATGTTCAACGTCCTGGGCCAGCCCATCGACGGCGGCGGCCCCATGCCCGAGGGCACGCCCCGGAGGAGCATCTACCGCAAGCCCCCGGCCTTTGACGAGCAGAGCCCGGCGGTGGAGATTCTGGAGACGGGCATCAAGGTCATCGACCTGCTGGAGCCCTACCCCCAGGGGGGCAAGATCGGCCTGTTCGGCGGCGCCGGCGTGGGCAAGACGGTGCTCATCCAGGAGCTGATCCACAACGTGGCCATGGAGCACGGCGGCTATTCCATCTTCACCGGCGTGGGCGAGCGCTCCCGGGAGGGCAACGACCTCTGGCGGGAGATGCGGGAGAGCGGCGTCAGCGAGAAAACCGCCCTGGTCTTCGGCCAGATGAACGAGTCCCCCGGCGTCCGCATGCGGGTGGCCCTGGCGGGGCTGACCATGGCGGAGTACTTCCGGGACAAGGAGCACAAGGATGTGCTCCTCTTCATCGACAACATCTTCCGCTTCGTCCAGGCGGGCAGCGAGGTGTCCACCCTCTTAGGGCGGATGCCATCCGCCGTGGGCTATCAGCCGACCCTGGCCAACGAGATGGGGGAGCTCCAGGAGCGGATCACCTCCACAAAGAACGGCTCCGTCACCTCCGTCCAGGCGGTCTACGTCCCGGCGGACGACCTGACGGACCCGGCCACGGCCACGACTTTCGCCCATCTGGACGCTACCACGGTGCTGAGCCGGAAGATCTCCGAGCAGGGCATTTACCCGGCGGTGGATCCCCTGGCCTCCTCCTCCCGGATTCTGGAGGCGGACGTGGTGGGGGAGCGGCACTACCGCATCGCCCGGACCTGCCAGGAGATTCTGGAGAAGTACATGGAGCTGCAGGACATCATCGCCATCCTGGGCATGGACGAGCTCAGCGAGGAGGACCAGAAGACCGTGGCCCGGGCCCGGCGGCTCCAGCGCTTCTTCGCCCAGCCCACCACGGTGGCGGAGAAGTTCACCGGCATCCCCGGGGTCTACGTGCCCCTGAAGGACACCCTGGAGAGCTTTGAGAAGCTGATAGACGGCGAGCTGGACCAGTACCCGGAGGCGGCCTTCTACAACGTGGGCACCTGGCGGGACGTGGTGGAGAAGGCCAAAAAGATTGAGGCGGGTGAGGCGTGATGGAAGTCTTTCAGGCCCACATCCTGGCGGCGGACCGGAGCTTCTACGAGGGGCCCTGCGTCAGCCTGACCATCCCCACCAGCGACGGGGAGCAGGGCATTCTGGCTCACCACAGCGACATGATCGCCGCCGTCCTGCCGGGGACCCTGCGCTATCAGGTCCCGGACGGCCCCGTCCAGCTGGCGGCGGTGTCCTCCGGCATGGTGAAGATCGAGAAAAACGAGGTCCTGGTGCTGGTGGACTCTGTGGAGCGGCCCGAGGAGATCGACGCCTCCCGGGCCCGCCGGGAGGCGGACCAGGCCCGGGAGGCCATGCTCCAGAAGAAGAGCCGGCAGGAATACCAGCTGGCCCAGGCCACCCTGGCCCGAGCCATGAACCGCCTGCGGATCAAGGCTCTGGAAATCAAATAGCGAAACGCGCCCCGGAGGGGGCGCGTTTTTTTACGGGGAGAGGGGCAGACAGACCACCAGCTCGAACCGTCCGCCCCCGGACCGGGTTTCCAGCGAGCCGCCCAGGCGCTCCGCGATCTCACGCATCCCCGTGAGGCCGAAGCCGTGGGCGGCTTTGTCCGTCTTGGTGGTGGCAAGGTCCGCCGACAGCTCCCCGGCGTAGGCGTTCTCCACCCGGAGCATGAAGAGCCCCTTTTCCACCCGGCAGCGCAGGAGGACCGTCTTGTCCTCAGCCCGCTCCGCCGCCTCCATGGCGTTGTCCAGGGCGTTGCCAAGCAGCGCGCACAGGTCCGCGTCCCCTAGAGGGAGGCTTTTCGGCAGGGAGACGGTAAAGTCCGCCGTGAGGCCCGCCCGGCCCATGGCCTCCATCTTGGCGGAGAGGACGGCGTTGGCCGCGTCGTTCTCACAGAGGCGCTTCCCACCCCGGAGGGCAGGAGAGTCCGCCAGCTGGTCCATGTATTGGAGGGCCTTGCCCTCCTCCCCGGCTTCCATCAAACCCCGGAGAGCCGTCAGGTGGTTGCGGAGATCGTGGCGGAGGGTGCGGACTTGCCGCTCCTCCCGCCGGAGGCCCTGATAGTAGCTCTCCCGGAGGGAGGCCAGCTTGTCCGCCTGTTCCAGCCGCTCGTGGTCCTCCAGGACCAGGATGGCGTACAGCAGGGCCAGGGCGGTGAGGAAGACGAAGGGCAGCACCGTCACCCCCAGGTTCATGGTCAGGCTGTGGGCGGCGGAGTTTGTGCCGATGCCGCCCTCAAAGGTCAGCAGCACCACCGCCAGCAGGGCGCTGAAGGGCATGGCCGCCAGAAGCAGTACCAGCCTCCAGAACCGGGGGGAGAGCTGGGGCGGGGTTTCCGGCAGACGCTTCCGGGTCCCCAGGTACAAGCCGCCCCAGACGGCGAGGCGGATGAACTTCTCAGAGTAGTAGTAGACGTCGTCCAGCCCGCAGTGGGCCATGATGAGGGCGCAGTAGGTGTCCAGGGCGGTGTTGACGGGCATGATGAGACAGAAGAAAATCACCGTCACCGCCAGCCGCCCCGCCCGGTCCCCCTTGGAGGCCAGCAGAAGCACGGGGACGAAGGCCAGCAGGGTGAACAGCAGGTTTGGGTCCCCCAGCCAGATGATCTGCCCGGAGACGACGCCTAGGAATACCGTCAGCCCAACGCGCCAGCCCCGCCAGGGCTTTACCGGCAGGAAAGCGGAGAGGAGCCGGAAGAGAAAAAACCCGCTGGCCAGCACCAGGAGAAACCAGAACCAGTGCCGGAGGGAGAGCAGTATATATTCCGCTATCCGGGAGAGGAAGAACAGCGCGGTCTCCATGGCTCAGCCCTCCAGGGCCGACCGGGCCAGGGCGGCCAGGGCGGCGGAGCGGCAGGCCCGGCTGACGGGGATGGCCGCGTCCCCGATGAAGACCTGATTCCCCTCCATCCGGTCTATGGCGGAGACCCGGACCAGGTAGCGCTGGTGGACCCGGACGAAGCCGTCCTCCACATCCCGTTCCACGTCGTCCAGCTTGCCGTAAAAGACGTAGGTCCGGGCGGTGGAGACGCAGGTGACCTGCCGCCGGTCGGAGGCGAAATAGAGGATGGTTTTCTTGGGGACGCGGTACAGCGTCTCCCCGCTGCGGCAGAGGAAGGCCTTGTCTCCCTCCCGGAGCCGGGCCTCCGCCGCCCGGTCCAGTACGCCGTCCAGCTGTTCGGGCTTTGGGGGCTTCATCAGGTAGCCCAGGGCCCCCACGGCGTAGCCGTCAAAGACGTAGTCTGTGTACCCGGTGACGAAGACCAGCTGGAGCCCCTCGTCGGCGGAACGGAGGCGGCGGGCGGTCTCCATGCCGTCCAGCTCCCCCATCTCGATGTCCAGGAAGACCAGATCCAGTTCCCCGGCGTGGCTGCCCAGCCAGCGGAGGAGCCCCTCCCCGGAGGAGAACTCGAAGAAGGACGCCTCCCCGCTCCGCCGCCGGTCCAGGGCCCGTTCCAGGGCGGCCCGGAGGGCGATGCGGGCCTCGGCGCTGTCGTCGCAGATGCCAATGCGAAGCATCGAATCAACTCCTTGTGGTTTGCTGCGGCTATTATAACATATCCCTGGCGGTTCGCCAAACTAAATATGACAGCAGAACCGCCAAATATGACATCGGATTCGTTAGCGCCTCCAAACTTTACATCAGACCCGCCGAAGAGAACGGCCCCGTTTGCGGGGGCCGTTTTTTTGCGCTATCCTGAACCCAGAGAAACGCAAGGAGGAACCGCCATGAATACCAACGCTCTTCCCGCCCGCATCCGGCACGCCCTGACCACCCCCGCCGCAGTCCCCGAGACGGGGCCGAGGCTGAAAACTAACCTGGACACCGACCTGTTGAAGCTCGTCGCCATCACCGCCATGCTCATCGACCACGTGGGCGGGGCCTTCTTCCCGGAGGTAGGCGTGTTCCGCTGGATCGGGCGGCTGGCCTTCCCGCTGTTCTGCTACTGCATGACCGTGGGGCTGCTGTACACCCACGACGTAAAGCGTTACCTGGGCCGTCTGGCCGTCTTCGCCGTCATCTCCCAGCCCTTCTACGTCCTGGCTTTCCATCCCCATGACTGGATGGTGGACCTGAACTGGACCAACTGGAACATCTTCTTCACCCTGTTCCTGTCCCTGCTGGCGATGGTTGGGCTGAAGGAGCGGAAGTGGTGGCTGTTCTTCGGGGCCCTCTTTGTGGTGAGCTGGTGGAACTTCGACTATTCCGGGATTGGGATTCAGCTGATGCTGATCTTCTTCCTCTGCCGGAACCATCCCAAAATCGGGGCGCTCCTCTATACGCTGAACTACCTCCCGGCCCTGTGGGGCGGTTACATGGAAGACCCGCTGGCCCTGAAGCTGGGCGGCTTCGCCGTGGACTGGACCGTTTTCGCCCTGCTGGCCGCGCCGCTGATTTTCATCCCCACCCGCTCCGGGCTCAAGATCCCCAAGTGGTTCTTCTACGCCTTTTATCCCGCCCATCTGGCGGTCATCGCCATCCTCCAATTCGTGCTGTAAGAAAGGAACGATTGCTATGCTGACTGTGGAAAATCTGCGCAAGTCCTATCAAGTGGGGAAGACCTCCTACGAGGTCCTCAAGGGGGTATCCCTCCAAGTGGGCAAGGGAGAGTTCGTCGCCGTCATGGGCCCCTCTGGCTCCGGCAAGACCACCCTCTTAAACTGCATCTCCTGCTACATCCCCACGGACTCCGGCAGTATCCGTCTGGGGAAGACCGAGCTGGCCCGCCTGGACGAAGACGCCTTGGCGGAGGTCCGGAACAGGCAGCTGGGCTTTGTCTTCCAGGACTTCCTGCTCCTGGACGGCCTGACGGTCCGACAGAACATCCTGCTGCCCGCCATCATCGGCGGCATCGTCTCCGACATGACGGAGGCCCGGGCCGATCAGCTCTGTGAGGTCTTCGGCATCGCGGGCATCCGGGACAAGTACCCGGCGGAGATCTCCGGCGGCGAGAAGCAGCGCACCGCCGTGGCCCGGGCCCTCATCAACCACCCCCTGCTGATTCTGGCCGACGAGCCCACGGGCAACCTGGACTCCAAGTCCACCCGGGCGGTGATCCGCTCCTTCGAGCAGGCCAAGAGCGCTCTGGAGGCCACGATTTTCATGGTGACCCACGACTCCTACGCCGCCTCCTTCTGCGACCGGGTGGTGATTCTCCGGGACGGCGTGGTGTGGAGAGAGCTGGAGAAGGGCTCGACGGACCGGGAGAAATTCCAGGATCTGCTTCTGGACGCGGTCCGGGAAATGGGGAGGGAATGACCATGCGCCATTTTTCCGAAGTCTACGCCCTCATGCGCCGGAGAAATAAGAAGCAATACGCGCTCCTGGCGGGTTGCTGTTTCTTCTCCGTGCTGCTCATCACGGCCTACGTCTGCATGATGCGGGCCCCCACCGTGCTGAACGTCCTCCCCGAGGGGGGCGACAGCCGGAAGCAGGTCATGATGATCTTCACCCTGGCGGTCATCGGCTGCGCCGTGTTCACTACCTACGCCTCCGGCCTCTTCTTCCGGCAGAAGTCCCGGGAGACCGGCGTCTTCCTGGCCCTGGGGGCCTCCCGGGCCCAGATCCGGGGGGAGCTGTACCGGGAGCTGGGGGCCATCTCCCTGGGCTCCTGCGCCGCCGGGGCCTTGCTGGGCGGGCCCCTGGCCTGGATTCTGTGGCAGTTCTTCCGGCTGGCCGTGGTGGACACGGAGGAAATGCGCCTGGTGTTCAACCCCTATGCATACCTGTTTTCCCTGGCCTTTTCCGCCTTTGTCATCGTTATGATGTTCTTCCTGGGGAGCCGGTCCGTGAGGCGGACCAACATCATCGACATCGTCCAGGAGTCCCACAAGTCCGAGCCCATCCGGGATGTGCCCCGGTGGTACGGGTTCGTTGGAATCGGCCTGCTGGCCCTGGGGGCCTTCCTGGGCTATATGTCCTCCGCCTTCTTCGTTCAGGTTCTCCACTGGTATCCTCCCGAGGGGCTGACCGCCGTTTTTTACCTCCCCGCTTTGATCGGCCTCTACATGATGCTGCTCCACACGGTGGTCAACGGCTGGAACGGGAAAAAGAAGCTCTACAAGGACCTCATCGCCACCAGCCAGATGCGCTTTCAGGGCCGCCAGACGGTGCGGAACATGCTGGTCATGACCCTGCTGATCGCGGGGGCCTATTTCGGCAGCTTCTACACCCCCACGATGGGCACCGGGGCCATGATCGGCTATGACGCCCGGCCCGTGGACTATGTCTACCACTTCCGGGCGGACCAGGACATCCCCCTGGAGGAGGAGGTGCGGGCCTTGGCGGAGGAATACGGCGTGACCGTCACGGACTTCGCCGCCGCCCCCATGGTCCGTCTGGCGGTGGACGGCGACGACCGCATTGAGGAGGAGGGCCCCATGGGCATCACCTGGCGGAAGGAATACCAGGAGGTTATGCAAAGCGAGCTGTTCCTCTCCGCCTCCGGCTACGAGGCCCTGACGGGGGAGCGTGTGGACCTGGCCAGCGGCGAGATTCGGGGCGTTCTCGACGCGGAGGGGAGCAAGCTACTCTTCGACCCCAGCAAAAGCCTCGTGACCAACTACCTGACGAAGGAGAGGCTTCCCGTGACGGCCCTGGAGCCCCTGCGCTATGACAGCCTCTTCGGACTCAACGTCATGAATGACGAGGACTTCGCCCGCTTGGGGGCGGGCCTCCCGGAGGAGTGGCGGGAGACCCAGGTCTGCTTCAACGTGGAAAACTGTGAGGAGACCTACGACTTTGCCAAGGCCCTGTTCAACGAGATCGTGGACCGCTCCACTGAGGACGTGGCCCAGTACGACAGCTGGGACCCGGTCGTCCGGGACCGGGATATCGCGAAGGAGGGCTTCTACTTCCTGGACCCGGGACACCTGGAGGAGGCGGGCTTCTCCGAGATCGACTACGCCCAGCGGGACAGCTCCGCCTTCCGGTTGGGCTGGCAGTATATGCCGGAGTTCCGGGTTCTGGACAAGGCGGACTTTGTGAAGACCGCGGCGGTGTTTCTGATTCTGTTCGTTTTCATCGCCGTGGTGTGCTTCGCCGCCGTCTTTGTGATTGCCTACACCCGGTGCCTGACCATCGCCCTGACGAACCGGAAGGTCTACGACGACCTGCGGCACCTGGGGGCCTCCAACGCCTACCTCCGCCGCTCCGTCCGGGGGCAGGTGAAGCGGGTCTTCCTGGTGCCCGCCCTGGTGGGCACGGGGCTGATCTACGCCTTCTATGTCATGGTCATGTACTTCAACGGCAATCCCCCGGGCATCACCTACAGCGAGGCGGCGGGCCTGCTGATGGTCCTGCTGGTCATCGCGGCTGTGTCGGCCCTCATGTACGGCGTGTACCGCCTGACCCTGGCCCAGGTGTGCCGGGCTCTGGACATCCGGCGGTGAGAGACGCCGGGGGACGGCAAAGCGGCGCGGGACCAAATTGGTCCCGCGCCGCAGGTTTCCGGTTTCAAGAGGGTCGGGCGCTTTGCTTGGCGTGGATTTCCAGGGAGTGCCGGGGAGTCATGGCGAAGTAGTCATAGCGGATCTGGCTGCCGCTGTCCCCCCAGGTGGCGTCGATATGGTACTCCGTTCCGTCCAGGGTGGCGGAAGTCCAGATGTGGTCCCCCTGGATGACGGTAGAGCACCGGATGCCCTCCAGCTTCAAGAACAGGTTATAGGCCCCGGTGTAGCCGTCGCAGACGGCGGAGCCGCTTGCGAAGAGATTATAGGGAATGTGGCTCAGGGAGTTGTCTCCGGCCTGATAGTCGTAGGCGCAGTTCTCGCAGATCCAGCTGTAGTAGATCCGGGCCTTTTCCAGCTCCGTCATGTCCGGCCGGAGAGTTCCCTCATTCCAGAGCTGGTCATGGACGGCGGTGGCGGCCTCCATGGCGGCGGCCCGGTACTCCTGGGTCCGGCTGCCCGCCCCGGCGGCGGAAAAGCTCAGCGTCACCAGTCCCGCCCCCCGGGTGCAGAGGACCTCATTGTAGCTCTGCTCGCAGTGAGCCTTCATGACGGCCAGGGACCGGTCCATGAGACGCCGGGCGTCCTGCTCGGAGAGACCGGGGTAGTAGAACACAATCCGGTCTTCGCCCTGGGCCAGCATGTACCGGAGAGAGCTCTCCAGCTCCTCGTCCGTGGAGGGAGACAGACTGTAGTTCCCCGGCTCCACCAGGTCCGACAGGGTGGTCCCAACGGCGGCGTAGAGGAGGCTGAGGTCCCATTGGGGCTGGACCCGCAGGGCGGGGTCCAGCATGCGGGTGAGCATGGCGGCCAGAGCCCCCCGGGTGATGGGCTCGCCGGGGAGGAAGGAGCCTGCCTCGTCGCTGCCGGCGGAAACGCCCTTGCGGTAGAGGGTCAGGATGTCCTGATAATAGGGGGTGTACTCATTCACGTCGGGGATGAAGCGGCGGGAGGAGTAGGCCAGCGTGATCAGCTCGTCGTGAACGGAGGGCAGGACCTCCTCAGGCAGGACGCCCGCCAGGACATGAGCCACCTGGGCCCGGGCGGCGGGTTGGTAGAAGTCCTTATAGTCGTCTACGAAGTCCGCCTCCAGCACGCCTTCCGCCTGGAGATAGCGCAGGTAGGCCAGAGCCCCCGGGGTGGTCTCCCGGCGGTAGGCCAAGGCGGCCTCGGCGTCGCCGGTCCGGTAAAGGCCCCGGATGCGCCCGGCAAAGATGACGGCCTGTCCCAGGGTTACCGAGTCCCCCAGACCAAAGGTCCCGTTGCCCTTCCCATTGGAAAGGCCGTACTCGTAGAGGGCGGCCACATTTTCATAAAAGGGAGTCTTGGGGGTCAGGTCGGAAAACTCCCCGGCGTAGACCCGGCTGCGGGCGAAGCCCGTCTCCTGAGCGGCCTGGGCGGGGGGAACCGTCAGCAGCAGGCAGAGAGCCAGCAGCAGGGCGGGGATTCGTTTTTTCATGTTGTTCCTTTCGGCGTCGCGCCTCAGATCGTTAGGTGAGGATGTTCAGATCCTCGGCGGTGCGGTCCTCGGTGTAGGGGTTCAGGTGCTCGTTTACCATGGCCAGGACCTCTTCCTGGTTCAGGTAGATGTAGGGGGACTTCCAGTCTCCCGGCAGGGTGGCGAACTCAATGGCGTCCGAGCCCATGCCGATGACCTGGGTGCCCATCCACACCAGGTTGCCTACGGTCAGGTCTGTGTCCACATACTCCACAAAGATCTTGCAGTAGTCGTCCAGTTTTGTGAGACTGGCGGGGGAGAGCATCTTCTTGGCCACGGCCTTGAGGAAGTCCTGCTGGGTCTGCATCCGGCCGATGTCCTGGGAGGCGTAGCCCTCCCGGAAGCGGACCACCTTCAGCGCTTCGGCCCCGGTCAGGTGCCGGGTGCCCTTGGAGAAGTGGATGGAGAGGTCCTGATAGGGGTCCTCGTAATCCATGTCAATGGGGATGTAGAAGTCCACGCCGCCCACGGCGTCCACCAGGGCCTGGAAGGCCTTCAGGTCCACCAGGACGGTGTAGTCCACCGGGATGCCCAGCTGGTCGGACACCGTGTCCGCCAGGGTCTCCATGCCTCCGGCGTTGTAGGCGAAGTTGATCTTGTGGTTTTTCCCGTTGATAAAAGCCTTGGTGTCCCGGGCGATGCTGGCCCCGAAGACCCGCCCGTTCTGCACATCCAGGGCCACCAGGATATTGGTGTCCGTTCCTCCGTTGTCGTCGTCCCGGCCGGAGACCAGGATGGTCCAAAAGTCGGGCTTGCGCTCATAGTGGGAGCGAAGAGCCTCCGCCTCCTCGTCGGTGAGGTCTTCCGAGATGACGGGGCCGTTGACCCGCTGGATCATGACGGAGTCGTCTTTCTGGTCCGGAGCCCGGAAGTAGACCCGGATGACGGCGTAGCATAGGCCGATGAGGATGAAGAGCAGCAGCAGAGTGATGAGCCAAGGGCTGCTCTTCCGGCGGCGAAGTCTGGATGCCATGGGAAACCTCCTGTGCGCTCCTGTAGGGCGCGTATCGTCAGAGTAAACCCCGGGGAGCCCGTCCGAAAACGGACGCCGTCGGGGTGTTGGCTTCATTATAAGGCGGTCCCCGGAAAAAGACAAGAGAAAAAATAGCGGCATCGCCGCTATTTTTTCTGTCAAAAATTTGCCGTTTCTGTCATTTCTTACAAGGGATTCAAAATATTTTCAGAAAGTTTACAACTTGGACAAATTCTCTCCACCCTTTTCCAAGTCCGGGGCTTTTTCCGCCGCCGGAGGCGCCGCCGCCAGCTGCTCCAGCAGGGCCTTGATGTCTGCCAGGAGCTGGTTTTGGTAGGACAGGGCGCAGCGGATGTAGTGCATGGCGGGTTCCGGCGCGGGGGCGGAGCCCCCGTCCTCCAGCGGGTGGGGCCAGCGGCGGACCTCCGGCTCCGTGTAGATGGGCGTGCCCGGTGGGGCGGCGTCCCGGCCCGGGGACCGGGAGACGGACACGGTCCGGGGGGGCCTCCCGCCCGCCGGGCTCCGTCCGTGATAACGATTTGCCATGATAAGGGTCCCTCCTTCCGCGTCAGTCGCCGCGGTATTTTTTGCGGGTGGCAATGCCGCCCCGGATGTGCCGCTGGGCCTTGTTCACGTCCAGCACTTCCTTCACCTGCAGGTACAGCGGGCGGTTGAACAGGGGCAGCCGCTCGGAGATGTCCTTGTGCACCGTCGATTTGCTGACGCCGAACCTCTGGGCGGCGGCCCGGACTGTGGACCGGTTCTCTATGATGTAAAGAGCCAGGCGCTCCGCCCGCTCCTCCATGTTTCCCTTCAAAACATCCTCACTCCCTGCCTCTTGTTGGTCCATCCTATGCGCCCCGCCGCCGGGAAATGCGAAAAACTTCTTGACATGGAGCGGGCTCCACGTGGTATGCTGGGAGGCGGACAAAGCGTTTTGCGAAACAAGGAGGTACATGATATGCGATACCGTACGCTGGGCCGGTCCGGTCTCCGGGTGGGCGAGATCGGCGTGGGCTGCGAAGGTTTTTTGGAAAAGACCCCGGAAGAGGTGAGAGAGTGGATCGACGTCTGCGAGGCGGCGGGGGTTAATTGTATTGATCTCTACGCGCCCAACCCGGACTTCCGCTCCAACTTAGGCCTGGCTCTCCGGGGACGGCGGGAGAAATTCGTTCTCCAGGCGCAACTGTGCACCATCTGGAAGGACGGGCAGTACAAGCGGACCCGGGACATCAACCAGGTCCGGGAGGGCTTTGAGGACCAACTCCAGCGGCTGGGAACGGACCACGTGGAGATCGGCATGGTCCACTATGTGGACTCCCTGGCGGACTGGGAAGCGGTGAAAAACGGCTCGGTGATGGAGTATGCCCAGGAGCTGAGGACGGCGGGGACCATCGGCTGCGTGGGACTCTCCAGCCACAACCCCCAGGCGGCCCAGGCGGCTGTGAACTCCGGGCTCATCGACGTGCTGATGTTCAGCGTGAACCCCTGCTACGACCTCCAGCCCGCCTCCGAGGATGTGGAGGAGCTCTGGGCCCCCAAGAACTACGCCGCGCCCCTTTTGAACATGGACCCGGAGCGCCAGGCCCTCTACGAGACCTGCCAGCGGCTGGGGATCGGGATCACCGTCATGAAGGCCTTCGGCGGCGGGGACCTGCTCAGCGACAAGCTCTCCCCGGCGGGAAAGGCCCTGACGGCCTTCCAGTGCCTCCAGTACGCCCTGGACCGGCCCGGCGTGGGCTGCGTCATGTCCGGGGCCCGGAGCCTGGAAGACTTGAAACAGAGCATCGCCTTTGAGGAGGCCCCCGAGGCGGAGCGGGACTACGCCGCGACCCTGGCGGCGCTGCCGAAAATCAGCTGGAAGGGCCACTGTATGTACTGCGGCCACTGCGCCCCCTGCCCCCAGGGCATCTCCGTGGCGGACGTGACCAAGTTCCTGAACCTCTCCCTGGCTCAGGGGGCCGTCCCCGAGACCGTCCGGGAGCACTACGCCGCCCTGCCCCACGGGGCGGGGGAGTGCGTCCAATGCGGGACCTGTGAGAGCCGCTGCCCCTTCGCCGTGCCCATCCGGGAGAACATGCGCAGGGCGGCGGAGCTGTTCGGGAGGTGAGGGCATGCGCACGGTTTTGATTCTGGACGGCCAGGGTGGCGGCGTGGGCAGCCAGCTGGTAAAGCTGCTGGGGCCCCGGCTGAGGGAGGACTGCCGCCTCCTGTGCGTGGGCACCAACGTGGCGGCCACCGCCGCCATGCTGAAGGCCGGGGCCGCCCAGGGGGCCACGGGGGAGAATGCCGTGGTTTACAACGCCGCCCGGGCAGACGTTATCCTGGGCCCCATCGGCGTAGTGCTGGCCAACGGCATCCTGGGGGAGGTGTCCCCCGCCATGGCCGCCGCCGTCTCCGGGTCCGGGGCGGTGAAGATTTTGATCCCCTCCTCCTCCTGCGGCGTGCACGTGGCGGGGGTGGAGGAATGCCGCCTGGAGGAGTACCTCCGCCGGGCGGCGGACCTGGCGGCCAGGGAACTGGGATTATGAGCAGGGATTTTCTTGAGATTGCCCGGGAGCACTGGGCCCGCTACCCCCTGATGGAGCCCCGGGACTTCGCCAAGCTGGCCTATCAGAGCGAGTTCGGCCCCGCCCACATGGTCCAGAGTCCGGACAAGATTCTGGCGGCCCTGCTGGCGGAGCGGAAGGAGGCGGGGGCGGAGCCCCTGCTTATGGAGCCTATTGGAAACGGCCTCTGCCGCTTTCCCATCACCCAGGCGCTGTCCACCCTCTGGGAGTTGCCCCTGATTGGGCGAATGTTCGCCCGGACCATGTGGTCCGCGGAGGGCACGGAGGCGGGGCTCTTGGAAAAGCTGGAAGCCCTGGCTTCCTTCCCCGTCCCCGGCATGGGGGAGTATCTGGAGGGCTGGCGGCGGGAGGGCTGCCCGCCGGTGCGGCACAGCGAGACCTTCCGAAGCACCTACGACCCCCACTACCGGGTCCTGCGGCTGGACTTCGCCCGCTTCCTCCCGGCGCTGGTTCCCCTGGAAAAGCTGGCCCGGGAGAAAACGCCCGCCGTCATCGCCGTAGACGGCCGCTGTGGCAGCGGAAAGACGGGCTTCGCCAAGTCGGCGTCGGTCCTCTTGGTCTGCTCCTCCAATATCGTCCATATGGACGACTTCTACCGCCCGCCGGAGCGCCGGGCGGAAAACTGGATGGACGTCCCCGCCGGGAACATGGATCTGGAGCGCTTCCGGAAGGAGGTCCTGCGCCCCGCCCAGGCGGGAGAGACGATCCTCTACCGGCCTTACGACTGCCAGACCGGCCGAATGGGGGAGGCGGAGCCGCTGGAGGAGGGGCTGACCATCGTGGAGGGCACCTACTCCCAGCACCTCTCCCTGGCGGAGTACTACGATTTCAAAATCTTCCTCACCTGCGGCCGGGAGGAGCAGACCCGCCGCCTCCGGGCCCGGGAGGGGGACTACTATCCCACCTTCGACCGGGTGTGGCGGACTCTGGAGGAACGGTATTTCGCCGCCTGCGGTACGGAGGCGGCGGCGGACCTGGTGGTGGACACCACGGGATTTTTTGATTGAAAACGGAACACAGGGGGCTTGGCAAAACCAAGCCCCCTGTGTTATACTGTGCTGGAAGCAACCCGCCGTCAGGAAGGCGGCGGACTGTCAGAAGACGGAAAAACTTAACTGAAGGAGTTTTTCCCATGAACGAAACCAAGACCCCAAAACCCGCTCAGACCCTGACCATGGCCGCCATGCTGATGGCCGTGGGCTTCATCCTGCCCTTCTTCACCGGGCAGATCCCCCAGATCGGCAGCATGCTCTGCCCCATGCATCTGCCCGTGCTGCTGTGCGGCCTCCTCTGCGGCTGGAAGTACGGCCTGGCCGTGGGCTTCGTCCTTCCCCTGCTGCGGAGCGTTACCCTGGGGATGCCCCCCATGTTCCCCGCCGCCGTCTCCATGGCCTTTGAGCTGGCGGCCTACGGCTTTTTGGCGGGCTTCCTCTACGCCCGGTCCCGCTGGCAGTGCGTGGTGGCCCTGTACCGCTGCCTGATTGCCGCCATGCTGGGCGGACGGCTGGTCTGGGCCGTGGTCCGGGTATTCCTCTCCGGCGTGTCCGGCCAGGCCTTCACTTGGCAGATGTTTGTCTCCGGGGCGCTTTTGACCGCCGTTCCCGGCATCGTCCTCCAGCTGGTCTTCATCCCCGCGGTGATGGTGGCCCTGGACCGGACCGGGCTGGTCCGCTTCCGCCGGGGCGGGGAGACGGTTCAGGCGGTTTGAGCATACAGGCTCAGCGGGTCAGGAAGACCTCGCTGAGCAGCGCCTCCGCCTCGTCCAGCCGTTCCACGTCCAGCCCCGCGTAGTTGACCACCAGGGTGTGGTTGTAGGCAGGGCTGGGGACGGCGGCGTATTCCGACAAAAATCCAAGACGCACCCCCAGGCCCTCCGCCCGACGGCGGAGGGCCTTGTCGTCTTCTTCCGTGTTCAGCCGAAGGAGGAAGTGGAGCCCCGCGCCCCGGTCGGTGAGGGAGGCGGCGAAGGGACAGCGCCGGAAGCGCTCCAGCACCGCTTCCCGCAGGAGGCGGTATTTCTTCCGGGTCCGGGAGAGGTGCTGCTCGTACCAGCCCCCGGCCAAAAAGCGGGCCAGGACCTGCTGCTCCAGGGCGGGGACGGTGGAGGCGTAGAAGCCCAGCTCCCGGCGGCAGCGCTCCAGCAGCCGGGGTGGCAGGACCATGAAACCCACCCGCATGGAGGGGGAGATGGTCTGGGAGAAGGTGTTCATGTAGACCACCCGCCCCCGGGCGTCGATGCTCTGGAGGGTGGGGATGGGGCGGCCGGTGAAGCGGAACTCGCTGTCGTAGTCGTCCTCGATGATGATTCCCCCTACCTCCTCCGCCCAGCGGAGAAGGGCCTGCCGCCGGGCGATGGGGGTGACAATGCCCGTGGGGTAGTGGTGGGCGGGGGAGAGATGGGCCGCCGTAGCTCCGGAGGCGTAGAGGGCCTCCAGGTTCATCCCCTGGCCGTCCAGGGGGATGGGGCGGCAGTCCGCGCCCCACTTGCCATAGACCTGGCGGATCTTGGGGTAGCCCGGGTCCTCCAGGGCGATGACCGCCTCCCGGCCCAGCAGCTGGGCCAGGAGCAGGTACAGATACTCCGCCCCCGCGCCCACCACGACCTGCTCCGGGGAAACCGCCATGCCCTTGAAGTCCCGCAGGTCCCGGGCGATGGCCTGGCGCAGGGCAGGAAGGCCCTGGTGAGGCGCCGGGACCAGGTGGTCTCCCTCGGAGAGGACCTGCCGGGTCAGCCTGGCCCAGAGGGCGGAGGGGAAGAAGGAGGGGTCCGCCTGGCCGCTCTTCAGGTCCAGCCGCCAGGACCGGGGAGGCTCCTCCGCCGGGACGGGGGGACCTTCCTCCGCCGCCGGGAGGCGGCGGTCCACCGGGGAGACGAAGAAGCCACGCCGGGGCCGGGCGTCCACGTAGCCCTCCGCCTCCAGCTGCTGATAGGCCCCCTCCACGGTGACCACGGACACCCGCAGGTGTTCCGCCAGGGCCCGCTTGGAGGGCAGGCGCTCTCCCGCCGCCAGCTTCCCGTTCAGGATGTCGTCCCGCAGGCGGCGGTACAGGTATTCGTAGAGGGACAGCCCTCCCCGGGCCTCCAGGTCGTAGGTCAGCATGGTCCGGTCCTCCTTCTGTGAAAGTGGAAAGCCCCTCAAGGACTTGCCTTGAGGGGCCGGTATTTTCAGCTTAAGCCGTCCGGGGCGTTCCACCCGTCCCAGGGGGACGCCTGAGGCGGCTCGGCCCCCTGGCCCACGCCGGAGGTCCGCTTGGCGGTCTCGAAGTAGCTGAGCTTGACGCAGATGCAATTGGGGACGTAAAAGAGGGCTACCAGCAGCTGCCAGAGGCCGAAGATGACGTTCAGCGCGATGATGGGAAGCCCGAAGTAGGCGGTGGGGACGGGGATGCCGTAGAGCACAGACATGGTCAGATCCCGGTTGATCTGGAAGATCAGCAAAAGGGTGGGGAAAGAGGCCAGGAGAACCCAGCCGATGTAGCTCAGATCCAGGGCAAAGAGCTGGGATTTATAGCCCAAGGTCTGCCGCTTGCTCATTTCCAGGGCCTCCATCACGCCGAGACTTGGGTCCTCGTAGAGGTTGTAGAAGGCGAAGCCGTAGCGGTAGGCGGCGATGACGCCGGGGATGACGAAGAGCAGGGACCAGAGAAAGACAAAGAGGCTGAATAGGATATCCAGCAGGATCAGCTTTCCCACGAAGGAGAAGCCGTCGAACAGGGTCAGAAACTCCGCACGCTCCCCCCGGCGGATGGCCATGCAGTACAGGGCGAAGCCCGAGGCCAGGACGGTGCTGATGAGGGAAACCAGGATGGAGAGGAAAATGCTGAAAAAGCCGGTGTCCACCAGGGAGGAGAACAGCTCCAGCACGATGATCAGTCCCATGTACAGGGCGGTCATGGCCTTGGGAGAGACCTGGGCCTCCCGCAGCAGCTCCGCCGCCTCCCACTTGCGCTTTTGCCGGTCGATATGTTCAAACATCATGATACGGGCCTCCTGAAACGTGGTGATATCTCTATCCTAGTGTAGCACAGTCCGTTGGGAATGGCAAGCGGCAAAACGGACCCGCCTCCCGGCGGGTCCGTCCTTTTTATGCCAATTCCCCCTGGGGAGCGTCCAGCAGGTCCAGCTCCTGGAAGATCTGGGCTTCCAAATCCTCGTAGGCCCGGGGCCCCCGGGAGCGGCGCATCCGGCCCCCCAGGCGCTCGCCGCCGTCGAAGAGGTGGATGAGGTAGAACCAGACCTCCTTCATCCGCTGAGAGGCCGGGGCGGCCTGTCCGTCGGGGGCGGCCTGGGCGTAGAACTCCTGATAGGCCCGGTAAAGCTCCGTGGTGAAGGCCTGGAGCTCCTCCTTGGTGGCGGCGGGGCCGCCCCGGAGCCGCCGGAGCAGCGCCGGGTCCGCGATGGCCCCCCGGCCGATCATGGCGGCGTCCAGCGCGGGAAAGCGGGCCTCCAGGGCCCGGACGCCGGGGACGGAGGTCAGGTCTCCGTTGTAGCACACGGGGTTTTTGCTCTCCGCCATAGCCCGCGCGAACTGGTCCATGTGCACCGCGCCCCGGTACTTCTCCGGCCGGACCCGGGGGTGGACGGTGAGGCAGGCGATGGGGTAGCGGTTGAAGATCTCCAGCAGCCGGGGGAATTCCTCCGGGACGTTGTAGCCCAGCCGGGTCTTCACGGAGACGGGGACCCTGGTGCCGGAGAACACCTGGTCCAGAAAGCGGTCCAGGCGGTCCGGGTCCATCAGCAGGCCGGAGCCCTTCCCCTTGGCGGTGACGGTGCCGGAGGGACAGCCCAGGTTCAGGTTGACTTCCTCATAGCCCATGTCCGCCAGGGCCTCCGCCGCCCAAACAAAGTCCGCCGCCTGTTTCGCCATCACCTGGGGGACCTGGGGCAGACCCTCGGGATTCTCCAGCTCCCGGCGGTCCCGGGGGGTGATGACGTGCTGGTCCGTGGGGGAGATGAAGGGGACGAAATACCGGTCCGCCCCGCCGAAGCGGGCGTGCCACACCCGGCGGAAGACCCGTTTGGTGATGCCGTCCAGGGGGGCGAAGTCAAAGCGCCGGATCATCCCAGCTTCTCCGCCCACTCCTGGGGCTTGAAGCCGGTGAGGACGAAGCCGTCCCCCACCAGGATGGGCCGCTTTACCAGCATGCCGTCGGTGGCCAGCAGGGCGATCTGCTCCTCCTCGTCCATGGCGGGGAGCTTGTCCTTCAATCCCAGGGCCTTGTACTGGAGGCCGCTGGTGTTGAAGAAGCGCTTCAGGGGCAGGCCGCTGGCCTGATGCCACGCACGGAGCTCCTCTGCCGTGGGTTTTTCCAGCTTGATGTCCCGGACTTCAACGTCCAGGCCCTGTTCGTCCAGCCATTTTTTCGCCTTCTGGCAGGTGGTGCACTTGGGATACCAGAGCATGAGCATGGGGGATTCCTCCTCTTAGAGAATGATCAGTTCTTTGGGGGCCTTGGTCAGGTTCCGGCGGCCCTCCGGGGTGATCAGGATCACGTCCTCAATGCGGACGCCCAGCTTGCCGGGGATGTAGATACCCGGCTCCGCCGAGATCACCGCTCCGGCGGGGAGGGGCTTTTCATTGGAGGACGCGGCGTTGGGGGCCTCGTGGATCTCCACGCCTACCCCGTGGCCGAAGCTGTGGGAGAAGTACTCCCCATAGCCCGCCTCCGCGATGACGCTTCTGGCGGCGGCGTCCACGTCCTTGCCGGGGACCCCGGCCCGGGCGGCGGCGATGCCCGCCTCCTGGGCGGCCAGAACGGTCTTGTAGACCCGCTCCATCTCCTCCGTCACGGACCCCACCGCCACGGTGCGGGTCATGTCGGAGCAGTAGCCGTCGTAGACGCAGCCGAAGTCCATGGTGACGAACTCCCCGGACTGGATCTCCTTCTCCGAGGGCACGCCGTGGGGCAGGCTGCCGTTGGGCCCGGAAACCACAATGGGGTCGAAGGACATGTCCGACGCGCCGTAATGCAGCATCAGATACTGGAGCCGGGCGGCGATCTCCTTCTCCGTCACGCCGGGGCGGATTTCCTTTAAGATGTCCTCCAAGGCCCGCTCGGCGACGCCCTGGGCGGCCTCCATGGCTTGGAGCTCCTCGGCATCCTTGGTCTGCCGGAGCTTTAAGATGGGCTCGGAGGCGGGGACCAGTTCGCAGGGGGGATGGCCCTCCTCGTCCAGGGCCTTTTCCAGCCGCCGGAAGGACTGGACGGACATGGCCGCGTCCTCAAAACCCAGGCGGCGGATGCCCTTCAGGAACACCAGCTCCTTGAGCTGGTCCAGGAGGCCCTTCCCGGGCTTTACCTCCCGGAGCTCCGCCCCCTCCAGGCGGCGGGCGGCGGCCTCCGTGTACCGGGCGTCGGTGAAGAAAATCGCGTCCTTCCGGGTCACCAGGGCCGTGGCGTCGGCCCCCGGGGTGAAGAAGCCGGAGGCGTAAAAGCGGTTGGCCTCTCCGGTGAGGAGGATGGCGTCCAGGTTTTCCGCCTCTAGGGCGGAGGAGATGTTGACGTAATGATTCATAGAGAAGCAGTCCTTTAGTCGCCCTGACGGGCGGGGTGGATTCAGCTAGGATGCTAGCTGGTTCATTGCACCCCCCATTTTCTCTTTTCCTTCCAGAAGGAAAAGAGAAAACGGGCCGTGCACGGTCCAAAAGAGAAAAGGAAGTATGGGCCCTTCGGGCCTAATTTTTTCCCTTCTATCGGTGAGATATTTCCAGCTTACCAGTCGTGGCGGGTGGTGAAAATCCCGGCGTCCTCCAATGCGGATAGAATGGATTCAATTCGCTGAAAGCATTCCGGGTCGTCCAGGTTGTCGTCATTTAAAATGCGGCGGATTCCCTCCAGAGCCCGCATGGCTTTCGATTCCGTTTCCGCAGCAATTTTCTTGACGGTTTCCTCGTCTTTCAAATATCGCATGGCTTCCAGGCCGATGGCCTGGGCCGCCAGCTCTTCCTGTGCGGTCAATTCCATAAAAACCTCCTTGTGACATTTAGTGAATGTCAACTGCTCTTACAGGATACCATAAAATGGCCTAAATGACAATCACTAAATGTCAGGGATGGTTTTCATGTACAAGAATCGGGCCCCGGATGGGCGATACAATCTCTGCGGTTCCCAAGTGGCCGCTTTGCGCAAAGCTAGGGTGCCGAAGCTGTCCCAGCGGGGGTTGGCGGACCTGCTCCAACTGGGCGGATTGGACGTGGACAAGAACGCGGTCCAGCGCATTGAGAGCGGGGAGCGGTTTGTGACGGACATTGAGCTGAAAGCCCTGGCCCAGGCGCTGGGCGTGACGGTGGAGAAATTATTGGAAACGTAGGAGCTCCAGGTTTCTGGAGCTCCTGTTATTTATCCCTTGGGCGGGGAAGCCCCCGCCCGGTTGGTTTATCCCATGGACCCGCTGCCGCCCATGAGGGCGGTCATCTCCTTGATCCGCTCCAGCGGGAAGGGCGGGGCGCACAGGGGTTTCATGGCGATGCTCATGAGCTTCATGGGGTTGTCGTCCGCCGCCACCCGGTTGGAGCTGAGAGTCCCGCAGCGGCGGCAGCGGTGGACCACGGCCCACTCGCCGCCTTTGCGGACCCACACGGCGATGGGGTCCATGACCCCGCCGCAGTCCGCCGCCCGGTCCCCGGGCTCCACGTCCAGGTGGACGCTGGAAAGGCAGTTGGGGCAGTGGTTGCGGTGGTCCCCGCCCGCTCCCGCCGGGGTGACCAGACGGCCGCAGACCCGGCAGGTGAAAGCGTCGGTGCAGGGGTGGGTTTTGTAGTAGCCTTTTTCGTATTGCTTGCGTTTATTCTCGCGGTTCATGGTGTTCCTCCTGAAGATGTTCCAGAGCTTCCGGGAGGAATGGCGGATTGTGATTTGCCAGCCTCCCGATCAGGAGACACTCTCCGCGGCAACGAATTTCAGTTTCATAAGATAGATACTCCTTAGTTTGTGTTTCCGGATTTCTCCGCCGAGGCCTTCACGAACCCGTAGAACAGGGGATGGGGCCGGTCGGGGCGGCTCTTGAACTCCGGGTGGAACTGGACGCCCACGAACCAGGGGTGGTCCGGCAGCTCCACGATTTCCACCAGGTGGCCGCTGGGGGACAGGCCCGCCAGGACCATCCCCTTGGCTTCCATCTCAGCGCGGAAATCGTTGTTGAACTCAAAGCGGTGGCGGTGGCGCTCGGAGACTTCCGCCGCGCCGTAGAGGCGGCGGCTCTCGGTGCCCTCCTTCAATTCACAGGGGTAGCGGCCCAGGCGCATGGTGCCCCCCTTGTCGGTGACGTTCACCTGGTCCGGCATCAGGGCGATGACGGGGTGCTGGGTGGTCTCGGAGAACTCGGAGGAGTGGGCGTCCGCGTAGCCCAGGACGTGCCGGGCGAACTCGATGACGGCCATCTGCATCCCCAGGCACACGCCGAAGTAGGGGATTTTATTCTCCCGGGCGTAGCGCACGGCCTGGATCATGCCCTCGATGCCCCGGTCGCCGAAGCCGCCGGGGACGATGATGCCCGCGCAGCCCCCCAGTTCCGCTTCGATGTTCTTTTCCGTCAGGGTCTCGGAGTTCACCCAGCGGATGTCCACCACCACGTCGTTGGCGGTGCCCGCGTGGTTCAGGGATTCCACCACGGAGAGATAGGCGTCGTGAAGCTGGACGTACTTGCCCACCAGGGCGATTTCCACATGACGGCTGGCGTTCTTCTCCCGCTGGACCATGGCGGTCCACTCCCGAAGGTCCGGCTGATGGGTCAGGAGACCCAGCTTCCGGCAGACCACCTCGTCCAGGCCCTCCTTGGCCATGAGCAGGGGGACCTCGTAGAGGGTTTCGGCGGTGGCGTTCTGGATGACGCAGTCGGGTTCCACGTTGCAGAAGAGGGCGATTTTCCGCCGCACGTCGGCGGTGATGGGGGTGTCGCAGCGGCAGACCAGGATGTCCGGCTGGATGCCCAGGGAGAGGAGTTCCTTCACAGAGTGCTGGGTGGGCTTGGACTTCAGCTCCCCGGAGCCGGGGATTTCCACGATCAGGGGCACGTGAATGAAGAGCACGTCCCCCTGGGGCCGCTCGGCCCGGACCTGGCGGATGGCCTCCAGGAAGGGCTGGGACTCGATGTCGCCCACGGTGCCGCCGATCTCGGAGATGACCACGTCCACGTTTTCCCCGGCCATGGCGTAGACCCGGCTTTTGATCTCGTTGGTGATGTGGGGGATGATCTGGACGGTGGCCCCCAGGTAGTCCCCCCGGCGCTCCCGGTTCAGCACGGACCAATAGATCTTGCCGGAGGAGATGGAGCTGTTGCCGGACAGGTCTTCGTCCACAAAGCGCTCGTAGTGTCCCAAATCCAGGTCGGTTTCCGCGCCGTCCTCGGTGACGAAGACCTCGCCGTGCTGGTAGGGGCTCATGGTGCCGGGGTCCACATTGATGTAGGGGTCGAATTTCTGGTTCCGCACCCGGACGCCCCGCTGTTTTAAAAGCCGCCCCAGGGAGGCCGCGCAGATGCCCTTGCCAAGGCCCGAAACCACGCCGCCGGTGACAAATACATATTTGGTTGCCATACCGCTCTCCTATTCTTTCGTTCTGCCCGGCGGGCCATCCGCCGGACTGCATATACCAATTCATATTATCATCTGGGCCCCCGCTTGTCAACGGCGCGGAGGGCCGTAAAGGGGGAAAAGAATGGACGAAATCGGCCGGCGCGCGAACATAAAGAATCCCCCCGAAAGGGGGGATTAAGGCTTGTTTGAAAAATGTCAAAATGCCCAACCAGCAGATCTTTCGCCCCAATACTTCCCGGATTTTTCTTGAAATCCATCCAGGATTCCTGCGAAAAATCCTGTTTGTCTTGGGACAAAATCCCTTACCGCTGTGCATTCCTCCATTTTCAAACGGCGCCTAGGAGAGGCCGCCGCGGAAAAGCGGCCGGCTCTTTTCCCAAAACCCGGCGCGCGGCCCGGCAAAGCGGCTGTGGGTTGGGGAAGAGGAGCAAAGGGCAAAGGAAGGAATCCCCGCAGGGGCCGCCCGGAGGAAGGGCCTTCTTTTCTCTCAGTTTCGTTCCCGGGCGGAGCCGATCATGAAATCGAGAAAGGCCGGCACATCCCGGGCGTCCGAGAGACTGATCCGCAGGCCTTCCTGTCTGGGGCGCATGGCCAGGAGCATTTGCCGGGCGGTGTGATCCTTCTTTAAATCGCAGCGGACGCCGTCCGGCAAATGGAGCAACACTTGTCCCCGGCTGTGCGCCACCACATTTAAAAAGTTGTCCGCGTCAGGGAGCATTAAAATTTGGAACATAAGCGGCCTCCTCTTAAAAAATTCGAATTTGCTCTTGTGGTTTTCGTTGGATTCTGATAGGATGATACCACCAAAAACCAGAAGACGGTAGAAAGAAAACGCCAAATTCCTGGCATAAAACCGTCAGGATGGAGGAAGCCATGGCTTTCAGCCTCTGTAATTCCATCACCGACCGGCAGAGCCGGGAACTGGTCCGGCACGGCACGCCGCCTTTTCCCCTGGCCTGTTACCGGCATGACAGCGAGTCGGTGAACGCGGTGCCCTGGCATTGGCACGACGAGCTGGAAACGGTCCTGGTTAAGAAGGGACGGGTCACCGTTTTTGTGGAAGGGGAAAGCCGGGAACTAGGACCGGGAGAGGGCTGCTTTGTCACTGCCGGGGCCCTTCATCACGTCCGGCGGGAGAGGGAGGAGCCGGTGGACCTTCACTCTATGGTCTTTCATCCCCGTCTGGTGGGAGGAAGCATGGAGAGCGTCTTCTGGCAGGATTATTTACAGCCGTTGTTGTCCGCTGCCAACCGGTGCGTCTGGCTGTCGGAGGGCGTCCCTTGGGAACGGGAGGCTCTGGAGGCCATGGAGACGGCCTGGCGTGCTTGCGGGGAAGAACAGCCGGGGTTTGAGTTTCAGGCCCGGGAAGGGCTTTCCCGGCTGGTGTTCCTTCTCTCCGCTCACTGCCCGGCGGCGAAGAAGCCCCCTTCGGAGAAAGCCCTGCGGGAGGGGGAGCGGATCAAAGCCATGCTACGCTACATTGAGGAACACTATAGCGGGGAGTTGACGGTGGCTCAAATTGCCCGGAGTGCCGCTGTCAGCGAGAGCGAATGCCTCCGCTGCTTTCGAAATATGATCGGCGCGGCCCCGATCCAGTATGTCAAGCAGCTCCGGATCCGGCGCGCGGCGGAGCTGCTGGAGTCCACGGAGGAAGCGGTCGCGGCGATCGGAGCGGCCTGCGGCTTTCAGGAGATGAGTTATTTCAGCCGGACATTCCGGGCACTGAAGGGCTGTACGCCCAGCCGCTACCGGGAGGAGAGGCGGGCGGCTGAAGCGGTATGCCGGGCAGTGGAGAACGGCGGCCCGGCAGAAAAATAGGGAAAAAAGGGGAAGAAACGGATGCCTCTTGTAAATTGCGGAGGCCTGTGGTAGAATTATAGGGAAACTTTTGAGAGGGAACGGTAGCCGTATGGAAAATTATTCCTTTAAAAGCGTGGCTTTCGGCGGATTTGACAAGCAGGATGTGGTGCGGTATTTAGAGCAGTCTTCGGAAAAAGCCGCCGCCATCCAGCGGGAATTGGAGATGGAAAATGAAACCCTCCGCAAGGAGGTGGAGGAACAGACGGCGGAATTGGAAACGCTCCGCGCGCAGGTAGAGGAACTGGCCGCCGAACGGGACCGGGTCCGGGAGCGGCTGGAGACGGAAACCGCCGCCCGGGCGGATTTGGAACCGCTGCGGGCCTTGGAAAAGGATGTGGCCAGGCTCACCGCCGAGCGGGACGCCCTCCGGCCTGACGCGGAGACTTACGCCCGGTTCCGGGAGCGGTTGGGCGCCATTGAGTGTGAGGCTCGGAAACGGGCCGACGACTTGGAGGAGGAAGCGGCGGCCCAGACCCGCCGGACGGTGGAGGCGTTCCGGAGTCAGTACCAGCGGTTGATGAGCGCCTTTGAGTCCACCGCCGGGCACGTGAACGGCGAACTGCGGAAAATTGAGGTGGCGCTCAGCCAGCTGCCCCGGGCTCTGGACCAGACGGGGGCGGAGCTGAATGAGCTGTCTTCCCGCTTGGAGAAAAAGTCGGAAGAAAAGGACTGAGAATGAAAAAACGCGGCCAGGGAAAACTACTTCAAACGTTTGGAAGGAGCGATTTTCATGGCCCGTTTGAGCACCTATTTTTCCCTGGAGAACCCCGGGGACAAGCACGACGAGAAGCTGCTGAAGCAGGGGCTGGACATGCTGCCCGGCGTAAACTCTGTCAGTCTCAGCGGCCGGGGCTGCGTGGCGGTGGACTACGATTCCACCGGTGTCCGCCAGGAGCAGATCCGGCAAAAGGTTCAGGAGCTGGGATACCAGCTGAAGTGTGAGGACTGAAAAAACTTGACACGGCGGGCAAGTCTTGCTAATATACTATAGAGAGTCAAGTGAATACCGCGATGATCGGAAAGAGTAACGGCTTACCCGAAGAACAGAGAGGGCGCGTCACCGGCTGCAAGCGCGCCTGCGGAGGGAGCTGCGAAGTGCGTCCGTGAGCGGGAGGGGAGATCCCTCCGCCTGGTCCCCGTCAAGGGCCCCTTGAGTGATAAATGAGAGTGGAACCGCGATTCGTCGCCT
>CAMXKT010000009.1 GCA_947244595.1 uncultured Oscillibacter sp.
GAATGGAGGCGGAGGAGCGGATGGAGCCCAGCTCCTGGAGGTTGCCGCGGCGCTCGTAGGCGAAAATGATTCCATGAAGTCCGTTCATTTGGACACCTCCTCACCGTTGCGGCCCAGCATGATGCCGGCCTTGGCGTTTTTGCCCTCGGGCAGTTCGCAGCCCGGAGCCAGCACCGTCAGGCCCCAGCCGTCGGGGGTATTTTCCGGCGTGCCGCCCACATGGCAGCCCGGGCCGATCTTGCAGTTTTCACCCAAAATGGCGTATTCCACCACCGCGCCGGGAGCTACTACCACGCCGGGGAAAAGGACGGAATAGCGGACCGTGGCGCCCTCGCCCACGGTGACGTTCTGAGAGAGAACGGAGTTCTCCACCACGCCCTCCAGGATGCTGCCCCGGTTCACGGCGCTGTGGGTCACCGTGGAGTTCACGCCCAGGAAAGCGGGAGGAGCGCTGACGGAGCGGGCATAGATAGGCCAGGAGCGATCCCGCAGGTCCAGACCGGATTCGGGGGCCAGCATGTCCATGTTGGCGTCCCAGAGGGACTCCAGGGTGCCCACGTCCTTCCAGTAGCCAGCGAAGCGGTAGGCGGCCATGCGCTCGTTGTTTGCCAGCATGGAAGGGATGATGTTTTTGCCGAAGTCATTTTCGGAATTCGGGTTGGCCTCATCGTCGATGAGATACTGGCGCAGGGCCTTCCAGGAAAATACGTAGATGCCCATGGAGGCCAGGTTGCTCTTGGGCTCCTTGGGTTTCTCGGCGAATTCGGTGATCATGTCGTCCTCATTCACGCTCATGATGCCGAAGCGGGGAGCCTCGGCCCAGGGCACCTCCATAACGGAGATGGTGCAGGCGGCGTTGGCCGCTTTGTGGCGGGCCAGCATATCGGAGTAGTCCATTTTGTAGATGTGGTCGCCGGAGAGAATGACCACGTAATCGGGGTCGTGCATATCAATGAAGCCCAGGTTCTGATAGATGGCGTTGGCGGTTCCCTTGTACCAGGTGCCGCCCTTGGCCCCTTGGTAAGGGGGCAGGATGTGGACGCCGCCGGAGGAGCCGTCCAGGTCCCAGGGCTGACCGCTGCCGATATAGCTGTTCAGCTCCAGGGGACGGTACTGGGTCAGCACGCCCACGGTGTCGATGCCGGAGTTCGTGCAGTTGGAGAGGGGGAAGTCGATGATGCGGTACTTGCCGCCGAAGGGAACGGCGGGCTTTGCCATGTCTCCGGTGAGGACATAGAGGCGGCTGCCCTGTCCTCCGGCCAGCAGCATGGCAATGCATTCTTTCTTCATGTCTCTTTCAGCTCCTTTGCCTGTTTTTTCGCTCTGGGCTTTGTCGCGCTTTTTTCAGCCTTGGCCGCCTTGGGGGCTTTCTCCGCCTTGGCGGAGGACTTGACGGCCTTGACCAGGGTCTTGGCGGAGGCCTTGGCCGTTTTGCCCACGGCCTTGGCGGTCTTTTCCGCCGCCTTCACTGCGGTGGCTCCGGCGGCCTTGGCGGCTTTGGCCGCCTTGACCTCCGGCGAGGTGGGCTTGCGGCCCCTGGGCTTGGGGAAATTGCCCTCGCCCCGGAGGAACACCGCGCCGAAAGCGGGAATCCGGATGGCGGCGGAGTGTTCCTTTCCGTGAGATTCAATGGCCTCCACGGGGACGGGCTCGGTGTCGCCGAAGCCGTCGCCGCCGTATTCCACCGCGTCGGTGTTGAAGACGGGGGTGTACTGCTTGTGGGCGGGGACGCCCATGCGGTAGCCCTCGTAAGTATTGGGGGAGAAGTTGACGGCGCAGAGGAGGTCCCGGCCCTTCTTATCCTTGCGGAGGAAAACCACCACGTTATTATGATTGTCGTCCACCACCAGCCACTCGAAGCCCTCCCAGCTGAAATCGATTTCCCAGAGAGCGGGCTCCTTCTGGTAGAAGGCGTTGGCCTCTTTGAAGAAGCGGTGGACCTTTTGATTCTCCTCGTTGTCCAGGAGATACCAGTCCAGGGACTCCTTGTCGTTCCACTCGTGCCACTGGCCCAGCTCCGCGCCCATGAAGAGGAGCTTCTTGCCCGGGTGGGCCAGCAGGTAGGCGTAAAAGCCCCGGGTGCAGCGGAGCTGGTTCGTGTAGTCGCCGGGCATCTTGCCCACCACGGAACCCTTCATGTGGACCACCTCGTCGTGGGAGATGGGCAGCACGAAGTTCTCAGAGAAGGCGTACATCATAGAGAAGGTGATGTCCTTGTGGTGGTCCTGACGGAACCAGGGATCCAGCTTGAGATAGTGGCACATGTCGTTCATCCAGCCCATGTTCCACTTGAGGTTGAACCCCAGGCCGCCGATGTCGGCGGGGCGGCTGACCATGGGCCACGCCGTGGACTCCTCGGCGATCATCATCACGCCGGGCTTCACGGAGAAGGCCATGGCGTTCAGCTCCCGGAGGAAGTCGATGGCCTCCAGGTTCTCGTGTCCGCCGTACTTGTTGGGGGTCCAGGCCCCGCCCTGGCGGCTGTAGTCCAGGTAGAGCATGGATGCCACGGCGTCCACCCGCAATCCGTCGATGTGGCACTCCTCCAGCCAGAAGCGGGCGGAGGAGAACAGGAAGCTCTTGACCTCGGGCCGGCCGTAGTCAAAGACCCGGGTGCCCCAGGAGGCGTGCTCCCACTTGTTGGGATCGCTGTACTCGTAGCAGCAGCCCCCGTCAAACTCATAGAGTCCGTGGGAGTCCTTGCAGAAGTGGGCGGGAACCCAGTCCAGAATGACGGCGATGCCGTTTTTGTGCATGTGGTTCACAAACCAGAGGAAGTCCTTGGGGGTGCCGTACCGGGAAGTAGGGGCGAAGTATCCGGTACACTGGTAGCCCCAGGAGCCGTCGAAGGGGTGCTCCAGCACGGGCAGCAGCTCAATGGCGGTGTAGCCCATTTCCTTGACGTAGGCGGCCAGCTCCCTGGCCATGTCCTTGTAGTCGTAGAAGTCGCCGTTGGGGCGCTTCTTCCAGGAGCCCAAGTGCACCTCGTAAATGTTCAGGGGGGAGTCGTAGACCTGGTGCTTTTCCCGCTTCGCCAGGAAAGCGGCGTCGGTCCACTTGAACCCTTCGATATCATAGAGCTTGCCGGCGGTGGCGGGACGGGTCTCGCAGTGGAAAGCGTAGGGATCCGTTTTCAGCCGCACTTCCCCATCCGGACCGGTGACGGCGTACTTGTAGGACGTGTACTCCGGCAGACCGGGGATAAAGCCCTCCCAGACCTCGCCCTTTCGGGTGAGGCTGTGGACGCCGCTGGTCCAGCTGTTAAAGTCGCCGACCACGGAAACGCTTTGGGCGTGAGGAGCCCAGACTCGGAAGGTCCAGCCCTCCGCGTCCTTCTTCTTATCGGGGTGGGAGCCGAACCAGCGCCAGCCGTCCGTCAGAGTTCCGGCGTGGAAGCGTTCAGCCTGATCGTGTTTTGCCATAGTCAACCTCCGTGCATAGCTGCGGCAACTCTCCAAGGGCCGCGGCTGCCGCTTACAGGCGAGCGGCCCGCCGATTTCCCGGGCGTCCCTTTGGAACGCCCTGTCCGCCGTCCAGACGCGGCGGACTGTGCTTCAAGCAAACGATTAGTTATTCTGGAATATTATACTTCTTTTCAAAAATAGCGTCAAGGACAGCCCTGTCGAAAAAATGGCCTCTCTTTTAGCATGTTCCCCCAAATCTGCTTCAAGATTCACAATATTTTTTGGTTACCTTCGGCAAAATGTTCAAAAGTTGGTGGGAAAACTGGAGGGTGTGCTGATAAAAGATGTGGCTGACCGTTGATTTTGCCGCCGTGCTGCGGTATGATAGCAAAACAGTCCAACATTTTCAGGAGGTCCCCCATGCTTCAGTTTTTAACGGCCCCGCAGATCGACGGCTTCCCCCTCTGGGTGGTGCTGCTGATCTGCGTGGGCGTGTTCCTGGCGTCCTTTATGGACGCCATCGCCGGAGGGGGCGGCATTATTTCCGCGCCCACGCATCTGATTGCCTTTGGCAGTCTCCCAGCGCCCTACGCCCTGGGGACGAATAAGGTCTCCGCCGCCATCGGCACCTGCTTTTCCACCGCCCGGTTCATCAAGAACGGCTATGTGGACTGGAGGCTTTTCGGCCCCTCCATTTTCTTTTCCCTGACGGGTTCCGTGGCGGGTACCTGGCTTCAGCACCGGACGCCGGACGCCGTCTTAAAGTACATGCTGCTGGCGGTGCTCCCGGTGGTGGCTTTCATCACCCTGCGGAACCGGGAGTGGCCCGACGAGCCGGGGGAGATCGACCGCCGGAAGCAGATTGCCATCGTCTGGGCCGCGGCCTTTGTCATCGGCGGCTACGACGGCTACTACGGGCCCGGCACGGGGACCTTTCTGATGATCATGTTTATCCGCCTGGCGAAGCTGGATACCCGGCATGCGGCGGGAGGCGTGAAGGTCATCAACCTGGCCTCCAATATCGGAAGCCTGTTCACCCAGCTTGCCTCGGGCTACGTGTTCCTGGGCGTGGGGCTCATCGCCTCCGTGGCCTCCATCGCGGGGCACTATATTGGCTCCGGCCTGGCCATCAAAAACGGCAGCAGAATTGTCCGCCCGGCGGTCATCATTGTGCTGATCCTGCTGACGGTAAAGGTGGGCAGCGAATTGCTGTTCCCTGATTTCTGGGGGTGACTTATGAAGAAGACCATCGGCATCCTGGGGGGCATGGGCCCCATGGCCACGGCGGACCTGTTCCAGAAGATCACGGCCCTCACCGACGCTGCGGGAGACAACGAGCACATCCGGGTCTACATAGACAGCAACGCCTCCATCCCGGACCGCACCGCCGCCATTCTGGACGGGGGAGAGGACCCCGTCCCCGCCATGGCGGATGCCCTGCGGCACCTGGAGCTCTGCGGGGCGGACTGCGTCGTTATGCCCTGCAATACCGCCCACTACTTTCTTCCCCGGCTGGAGCCGCTGACAAGGCTGCCCTTCCTTAGCATGATTGAGGTATCGGCGGCGGCCTGCCGGGAGCGCTTTCCCGGAAAGGCGGTGGGGATTCTGGCCACCACCGGCACCCTCTCGGCAGGGCTGTACCAGGACGCTCTGGCGGCGGCGGGCGTGCCCTTTCTGGTTCCGGACGAGGGGGAGCGGGAGGCCCTGATGGAGGTCATCTACCAGGGGGTGAAGGCAGGCGCCCCGCCGGAATCTTATCGAGAGTCTTTTCTCTCCGTCACGGAGGGCATGGCGGTCCGGGGGGCGGCGTGCTTCCTCCTGGCCTGCACAGAGCTGCCCCTGGCGGTCCGGGAGCTGGGGCTGGACCTGCCCTGCGTGGACCCCACGGAGGAGCTGGCCAAGGCCGCCATCCGCTTCTGCGGCTGCGGCGTGCGGGGCGAGTGAATCGACAAGAGGCCGGATGTCTGTTAATTTTATCAGACATCCGGCCTTTGTTCACGCTTTTTTCATAATTCTTTCACAATTTTTCCATTTCCTCTTTACATCGGCGGGCCTCTTTGGTATAATGTAGCCAATTTGGAGAGGCTTCTCAGTGGAGTTTTGGGCAAAACACAGACGGGGAGTCCCAAAGATTTTATTTTTATGAGGTGAGTGTATGAACAAGAAACTCAGCCTGCCGATGCAGATTCTGATCGCGCTGGTCTTGGGTATTGTCGTCGGCCTGGTCTGCTACTTCGGAGGCTTCGCCGACCTGACGAGCAAGTACTTAAAGCCCTTCGGCGATATCTTTGTGAACCTCTTGAAGTTTATCGTGGTGCCCGTGGTGCTCCTCAGCATGATCGACGGCATCATCTCCATGAACGACATGCGGAAGGTGGGCTCCGTGGGCATCAAGACCGTGGCCTACTTCCTGGTCACCACCGCCATCGCCTGCGTTATCGGCCTGGTCTTCGCCAACATCTTCAAGAGCGCGGGCCTGTTCCCCATCCTGGACCCGGAAAGCGCGGAGTATGAGGCCAAGGAGTTCGGCGGCTTCATGTCCACCCTGGTGTCCATCTTCCCGACGAACATGTGGAAGTCCTTCACCGACGCCAACATGCTCCAGGTCATCGTGATCTCCCTGTTCTTCGGCGGGTCCATCCTGGCCGCCGGGGAGAAAGCGAAGCTCTGCAAGGATTTCGTCTCCTCCGCCTACGCCGTCATTGAGAAACTTATGGGCTTCGTCATCAGCCTGGCTCCCATCGGCGTGTTTACCTACATGGCGTGGGTTGTGGCCACTCAGGGTTCCGAGATTCTGGTATCTCTGCTGCTGGTCATTGTCTGCGCGTACCTGGGCTACATCGTCCACGCCGTGCTGGTGTACTCCGCCTCGGCCCAGGTCTTCGCCGGCATGAGCCCCATTAAATTCTTCAAGGGCGCTTTCGCCGCCATGATCTTCGCCTTTACCTCCACCTCCTCTGCGGCCACCCTGCCGGTGTCCAAGGAGTGCGCCGCTGAGCTGGGCGCGGAGGACGATATCGCCGCTTTCGTCCTGCCCCTGGGCTCCACCATCAACATGGACGGCACGGCCATCTACCAGTGCGTGGCCACCGTCTTCCTGGCCTCCTGCGCCAACATCAACCTGACCATTGGGCAGATGGTCATCATCGTGGTGACGGCCACCCTGGCCTCCATCGGCACTGCGGGCGTCTCCGGCGCGGGCATGATCATGCTGGCCATGGTGCTGGAAGCCCTGGGCATCCCCGTGGCCTACATCGGCCTCATCGTGGCGGTGGACCGGATCTTCGACATGGGCCGTACCTGCCTGAACGTCACCGGCGACATCGCCTGTTCCGTCTGCGTCACCAAGTGGGAGGGAAGGAAAAAGTAAGCGGCTTTTCTCGGCTCGTGATTTGCCCGCCCTATGCCCGGAGGCGTAGACGCCGGGGACATAAAAATCCAGACTGGTTGAAAGAAGGGACTCTGAGCGGAAAACCGCTCAGAGTCCCCTTGTCTTTTTGGAGCAGCCGGAAAGAGGGCGTTATGCTTCGGGTTCAGAAGCCGCCGCGGCGTTTTGCCTGTCCAGAATTTTATTGCGGTAGTAAATCACGATGCCGATGGAGACCATGACTGTGTTTAACGTGTAGAAAAACCAGACGTAAGCCGGCGTCGGCATGCCGTTCATCCATTTGATCGCCTTGCTGCCAAGTCCGAAAATGTAGCCGATCCAAATGAAGAAATAAAACAACACGCTGCTGCCTTTCGCGGTCCGGGCGTTCCAGGCCTTGCGGATGTTCAGGGGCCAGGAGATGCCGAAACAGACGACCATCAAAACCTCCAGAATATTTTCCATAGGAAACACCATATTGGCCGCCGTCCGCCGCGCGAATTAGGAGTGAACACGTGCGGCGGGCGGCCGTCCTTTCTTATGTATTTGTGTTGAGCGGTGAGAGAACCCCCGGCGGGGGAGGAAATTTATGGATAAAGCGAGAGAAACGCTGCGGGACGGAAGCCGCGCTTATTTCACGCAGTCAAAGGGGATGCCCAGCTCTTCGGACAGGTCCCGGAGTTCTCCAGCGACGGCGTCGGACAGCTCGATACCCTCTTCCTTGGCCTTGAGGTACTTCCGGTCTTCAATTTCACCGGGGATAAAGATTTCGGGAACGCCCTCGGCTTTGGGGGAACTTTTGATCTCGTCAAACAGCTGAGAGACCGATTCGCTGAAGCTGTCCATGTCCACGATTTTGGAGAGGTCAAAGGCGCCGAGGACAAATCCGGTATTCTGGGTGCGCTCAAAGTTATACATACTGCCCATTTCCGTGCTCTTTGCGGCTCCGGCGGCACAGGCGCACAGAATTTCGATGGCCAGCGCGATGCCGTAGCCCTTGGGCCCGCCAAAGGGCAGCAGAGTACCGCCGCTGAGGATGCAGTTGGGATCGGAGGAGAGCCTGCCCTCCTGATCCAGGCCCCAGCCCAGCGGAACGCTCCGCCCCTCCTTGCGGGCCAGGATGATCTTTCCCTGGGCCACGAGGCTGGTGGCCATGTCCAGCATAAACGGCCGGTGACGCCCGCCGGGAATTGCCAGGGAAAGGGGATTTGTGCCGAGCATGGGCGCGGAACCTCCCGTAGGCGCGACCGCGCGATAGGAGTTGGTCACAGCGAACCCGATCATGTTCCTCAGGGCGGCGTATTCCGTAAAATAAGCTGAGCAGCCAAAGTGATTGCAGTGATTCACAAATGCCATGCACACGCCCAGGTTTTCCGCGCGTTCGACGCACAGCTCCATGACTCTCTGAGCCACGCAGACGCCCTGGCCGTTGTCTCCGTCCACGGCAATCATGGCTCCGCTGTCCCTGGTAACGCGGGGGACGGCGCCGGCCTTAACCAAGCCCAGCTGAATACGCTTTACATAGGTGCTCATGCGCATCAGTCCGTGAGAGCTCAGGCCCCGCATGTCGGCGTACACCAGGCTTCTGCCGAATTCCTCCGCTTCTTTTGCGGGCATGCCCAGGGCCTCTCCGGCGCTTGCCGCGAACCTTGCCAATTTTTCACTGTCATACAGCATCGCAGAGTTCCTCCTCAATTTTATAATGTGCCGCCAGCGGCGGCGGGTTTTTAGTATCCTCTCTTAAAATCCACTTGATGCGGCAGAGGTTCGCCGTTTACATAGCGGGACAGATTGTCCGTGGTGCAGGAGATGATGTTTGCCCGGGTGAGGTCCAGGTTGAAGCCGCCCGCCACATGCGGGGAGATGAAGACGTTGGGAAGCTCCCACAGGGGGCTGTCGTCAGGCAGAGGCTCCGGGTCGGTGACGTCCAGCGCCGCGCCCGCGATGGAACCGGACCGCAGCGCCCGGATCAATCCCTCGGTGTCCACCGTGTCCCCCCGTCCGGCATTGATCAGATACGCGTCGGGGCGCATTTTGGAGAGCAGCGCTTCCGAGAGGAAACAGCGGGTCTCCGGCGTACTCGGCAGAGACATAGCCACCACGTCGGCCCGGCCAATGACGTCTTCACAGTGCTTGCTGGTGTAAATCTCGTCAAAAATCCCCGGGGCGGTGTTGGTGCGGCATATTCCTATCACGTAGGCCCCCAGGGCTTTGACCCGTTGGGCATAAGACCGGCCCAGGTCGCCGGTGCCGATGCAGACGATGGTGGAGCCGGCAATGGCCTTGACCTTTCCGTGGCTGCGCCAGCGGTCCGCGGGAAGGCGCATGTTATCCCGGTAGAGATGCAGTTTTTTGAGCAGCAGCATGGACATTGCCAGCATCCATTCGCTGACGCCGCAGCCGTAAGCGCCGGAGGCGCTGGAGAGCAGGATGCCTCTCGACTCAAATTCCGGGCAGTTCAGGTAACGGTTTACCCCGGCGGTGGTCAGCAGCAGGCATCGCAGGGAAGAGGCGCCGGCAAGGCTTTTGGGGTTGGGAAGTCCGATCAGAACTTCATAGGGAGCCAGCTCCGCTCCGGACGCGCGTTTGTCCAGAACATCGATCTGGCCGCCGCCGGCAGCGCGCAGCAGGGTTTCTCTCTCTTCATTGTTGATGGGGAACAGAACGCCAATTTTCATAGTACCTCCATATCTGCCTCTAACATTAAAAGGCATTAAAATATAAAGCAAATTCTGTGCCAAAAAGGGAGCGCGCGCGGAGAGTTTCATAATTTTTGGAATTCCGCTAAAAACCGGGGGAATTTTTACGAGAGGGAAGGAAAACTGCTCTGCGTCGTTTGACAGACATTTGATTTTTGAAAGCCCTGCAATTTAAAATTGAAATCCTCTTTATTCAGAAGGTGCAAAATTTGAAATCGCCCAAGAAATATATTTGTTGAATAGTTCCAAAAAATAGGCAAATGGTCGGTAATATAGATGGGTTTCAAAAAAAATCGGATCATTTGGGGAAAAGGCGGCTTTTTGGCATAATTTTTGCTTAATATTTATACAGCATCGACCCAAAAAAATTTAGGAGGTTTGCGCCTATGTACAAAGACATCTTATCCGAGTATTACCACTCGGAAGATCCGAAAACCTTTTTGAACGACGGCTACCGCGATGCGGATCACTGGGTGAGCCCGTACAACTTTATTCATCAGGTCACGGACAGCTACAGTATTGCCGAAAAGGTAAAAATCCACGACTGCACCCTGCGGGATGGCGAACAGACGCCCGGCGTCGTATTCACCAAAGACGACAAGGTGGCCATTGCGAAAAAACTCAGCGACCTGGGAGTGGACCGGATTGAAGCCGGTATGCCCGTTGTCGCAAAGGACGACTATGACGCCATCAAGGAAATCAACAGCTTGGGTCTGCCCGCGAAGACGGTGGCGTTCTGCCGGGGGAATGTCAAGGACGTGGAAGTTGCCGCCGAGTGCGGCGTAAAGGCTGTGGTTATCGAGGTTCCCGTGGGAGAGACGCGCTACAAGTGGCAGTTCTCCAAATGGACGACCGACGATCTCTACGCCAAGACCCTGGAGCCCATCAAGCTGGCAAAGAAGCTGGGCATGGAGGTGATTTTCTTCCCCTATGAGACCACCCGGGGGAATCAGGATTTTACGCAGGAATTCCTTTACACCGTCTATAAGGATACCCATTTCGACAGCACCGCCGTCATCGATACCCTGGGTGTGGCCACGCCGGGAGCGATCCGCTATCTGGTGAAGATGTTCAAGGATCTGCTGCCGGTTCCGGTGGAGATTCATACCCACAACGATTTCGGCATGGGCGTGGCAAACACCCTGGCCGCTGTGGAGGCCGGAGCCTCCTGCGTGCATACCAGTGTAAACGGCTTGGGCGAACGCACCGGAAACGCGCCGATTGACGAAGTGGTCGCCGCGATGAAGTACCTCTACAATATCCCCGTTGCCGTGGACTGCGCCCAGCTGGTGGAGCTCTCCGACCTGGTGGCCCGGCTGGCAAACCGCCCCGTTGACGACCACAAGCCCATCACCGGTTCCGCGACCTATACCCGGGAAATTGGCGCGGGCATCGGTCTGATGGACACCGCCCCGCTGGCCATCTTCCCCTTCCGGCCCGAGGTGTTCGGAAACCGTTCCGGAGTCATGATCGGCAAGAAGAGCGGCTCCGACTCCATCCGTGTGAAAATGAAGGCGTACGGAATGCCGGAGGCGTCTGATGAAAGTCTCAAGGTCATTCTGGGCAAAGTAAAGGAGTACAGCATCGCCCATAAGCGCTGCCTGACGGATGAGGAGCTCAAGGGTATTATTCAGCAGGAATTGGCAAAATAACGGGAGCGAGACAATATGAAAAAAGTTGTTTACATTTTACCGATTCACCCCGCCGGCGGGGAGAGGCTGAAAGAGAAATACAATGTGGTCGTACTCCCGAAGGATGATCGGGAGACCATCCTGACGAACATTCAGGATGCGGACGCCGTCGTTCTCCGGCTGACCCGGTTTGGCCAGGAGTATATTGACGCCGCGCCGAATCTGAAAGTGATTGCCCGCAACGGCGTGGGCGTCGACTCTGTGGATGTGCCCTATGCCACAAAAAAGGGAATCCCCATTGTGACTACCGGCACCGCCAACTCTCTTCCGGTGGCGGAGCATGCTTTTGCCAGCGCCTGCGCGGTCTACAAAAAGCTCTCCTATCTGGACTCTGAGATCCGCAAGGGAAACTGGGCCTCTCGGGACGAGCCGGGGGCGCTGGATATGACCGGCAAGACCGTCGGCCTGATTGGGTTTGGTAAAATCGGCTCCGCTTTCGCGAAAATGGCCATGGGCGGCTTCGACATGAAGGTCCTGGTTTATGATCCCTACATCAGTGAGGAAGCCGCCAAAGCCGCCGGGGTGACGCTGGTCAGAGATTTGGACGAGCTGTGCAGGACCTGCGACATTTTCTCCGTCCATATCCACCTGACTCCGGAGACCCGGGGAATCATCGGCGCCCATGAGCTGAGCCTGATGAAACCCACCGCCGTTGTCGTCAACTGCTCCCGGGGCGGAATTTACGACGAAGCCGCCTTGCTGGAAGCGCTGCGGGAAAGGCGCATTCGGGGCGCGGCCATCGACACCTTTGAGGAAGAACCGCTCAGCGCCACTTCGGAGTTCCTCAAGCTGGACAACGTCCTGCTCACCCCCCACAGCGCCGCGATGACCGACGACTGCAAGGAGCGGTGCAGCCTTGCGATCGCGGAGGATATCGATGCGGTACTGGAAGGCCGTCAGCCCGCCCGTGTCGCCAACGCCGATTATCGGGACTACTTATAAATCCAGGGTACTTGCAAACAAGTTACAGCTGTACGGAAGGGGGCGGCCGCTCCCAGCCGTGCGGCGGAAAGGTATGGTTTATCATGAAAAAAGCGTTTGCGCTGATTTTGTCCGTTCTTATGGTTCTCTCTCTCGCGGCCTGCAGTCAGTCCGCTCCTTCCGGAGGCAGCTCCGGAGGCCAAAGCACCCCCAGCCAGAGCACCCCCAGCCAGAGCGGCGGCACGGACGCCGCGGAACCCGCCAAGGTTGACTTCCCCACGAAGACCATTACGCTGATCTGCCCCTATGCCGCCGGCGGCCAGAGCGATATGATTTGCCGGACCGTTGCGGATAAGATGGGAGAGCTTCTGGGCCAGACGATCACGGTTGTCAACACGCCCGGCGCGGGCGGCTCTGTGGGCGCCTCTCAGGCGGCGGCGGAGAAAAACGACGGCTATACCATGTTCATGTGCTCTGCGGGCAATATCTCCGTGGTGCCCTATTGCTCCGAGGTTTCCTACACCATCGACAGCTTTGACATGATCGGCCAGGCTACGGATACGCCTTTCTGCCTGGTGGTCTCCAACGACTTCCCGGCCGAAAATGTGGATGAGTTTGTCGCCTACGTCAAGGAGCATCCCGGCGTAAACTTCGGCACCCCCGGCGCCAACAGCTCCCAGGAGATGTTCATGCATCAGATGGAGCAGCTGACCGGCATCGAGATGACGCACGTTCCCTACGGCGGCGGTTCCGAGGTGAACGCGGCCCTGCTGGGTGGACACCTGGAGGTTGCGTGCCTCTGCACGACGGACGTCTATGCTAACCTCAAGGACGGCCTGTATAAGGTCCTCGCTGTCTCCTCTGAGGACACCGATCCCATCGTCCCCGACGCGCCCACCTTCATTTCCCAGGGCTACGACCTGACCTGCACCTGCTATTACAGCATTCTGGTCCCCGCCGGTGTGGAAGAGGCTGTAATCAAGATCCTCCGGGACGCCTACGCCGAGACGATGGCCACCGACTACGTGGCGGACGCCTTTAAGAGCATGGGAATTCCCGTCAGCTACCTGAGCGCGGAGGAGACCTCCGAGAAGATGCACAAAGTCACGGAAGAGTTCAAAGCCATCATTGACGGGCTGAACAACGCGTAAGCCCCCGCGCTTTTCCGTCGGTTATAAGGAAGCGGGTCCCGTTTGACGGCTTGTCCGTGAATCGGGACCCGCGGCGAACAGACAAAGGAGAAGACCTTGAAAAAAAGAAACATTTTATTAGGAGCAGCCTATGCCGCCTTTGCCATAGTCGGCCTGATCTATACCTGCTCCTGGACTTACACCAGCACCACGGGGCTGAACCCCAGCTTCTGGCCGAACATTATGTTTACGATGCTGCTGCTCAGCGCGATTGCAATCATCGTTTTCTCCGTGCTGGGGCCGGATGCGGAGGTCAGCGAAGACAGCCGGTTCCATTGGAAAAAATCGCTTCCGACGATTATTTGGGTCGGCTTGTATACGTATGCCTTTCAGCGCTTTGGGTTCCTGATCCCCACGATGGTGTTTTTGTGCGGCGAGATGTTCCTGTTTGGAGAAAAGCGATGGAAAGTGCTTCTCCTGATCTCCATCCTGCTGCCCATCATCCTGTATTTCCTGTTCACAAAAGTGTTCGGCATTTATCTGCCGTAACCCGTGCCTAAGAGAGGTATCGTTATGAGCTTGTCATCTATTTTGACCGGTCTGACGACCGTAATTGCCCCGCAGTGTCTGCTGTGGCTGATATTAGGCGTAATGATCGGCATCATTTTCGGCGCGATTCCCGGACTGACCGCCGCGACGGGCGTCGCCGTTTTTACGCCGATCACCTTCGGGATGGATTTCGCTCCGGCGTTCGGCTTTCTGCTGGGCTTGTACTGCGGCGGCTATTATGGCGGCAGCATTCCGGCGATTTTAATTCATACGCCGGGCGCTCCCGGCAATGTGGCCACCGCTCTGGACGGCTATCCCATGGCGCGGCAGGGCCAGGCGGGCCGGGCGCTGAGCTACTCCGTGACGTCCTCCTGGCTGGGCGGAACCTTTTCCTCTTTCTGCCTGCTGATCTTCGCGAACATTGTCGCCCGCTTTGCGCTCCAGTTTGGCTCGCAGGAGTATTTCTCCGTGGCGCTGATTGGGCTTTCCTGCATTGTGGGCGTCTCCGGCGATTCCATGCTCAAGGGCATTATCTCCGGCTGCATGGGCATGCTCCTGGCCTGTATCGGCGTGGACCCCATGGACGGTGTGCTGCGCTATACCTTCGGCGTACCGGCCATCATGAAGGGAATTGCCACCGTCCCTGCCCTGGTGGGCCTGTTCGCCCTGTCGGAAGCCTTCGGCAAGTCGGAGACCACGACCTCCGCGGAAAAGGGCATCACCGGCAAGATCACAGGCGTAATGCCGCACTTTAAGGAATACTGGGAAAATAAAATCCTGCTGCTGAAATCCGCCGTAATCGGCACGATCGTCGGCGCGATTCCGGGCACTGGGCCCACCATCGCCGCGTGGCTGTCCTACAGCGAGGCGAAGCGCTGCTCCAAGAAGCCGGAGGAATTCGGCAACGGCTCGGTGGAGGGTATTATGGCCTGTGAGTGCTCCAACAACGCGGTGACCGGCGGCGCGATCATCCCCATGGTCACCCTGGGCATTCCCGGAGACCCCGTCACGGCTATTTTGCTGAGCGCTCTCATGATTCAGGGGCTCACGCCGGGACCTACGCTGATTACGAAGAATCCGGATCTGATCAGCACGATCCTGTGGATTCTGCTGATTGGCAATTTTGTGATGCTGCTGTTCGGCCTCGGAGGGGCGAAGCTGTTTCCGAAGCTGCTGTCGATCCCGCCGAAGATTCTCTTTCCCATTGTGATGGTAATGTGCGTGGTGGGCAGCTATGCCGTGAACAACTCCAGCTTTGATATGTGGATTTCCTTTGGGCTGGGAATTTTTGGATATATCATGATCAAATTCGGCTTCCCTGTGGCGCCTATGGTGCTGGGTATCATCCTTGGTCCCATTATGGAGCCCAACTTCCGCCGGGCGCTGATTTCCAGCAAGATGGACTACACGACCTTTTTCACAAGGCCCCTCAGCTGCGTATTCATCATCCTGGCGTTTGCGCTTACCTTCATTATGTACCGCAGGACCCACAGCAAGAAGGATTAAAGAAAGCGCGCAATGAATTCCCGCACGCGCTGAACCGCGTCAGATATCCTGCGGCCCGTCAGGATTTCCGCAGGGTTCCTCCTTGCCGGCGAAAATTTCTGGCGCGAATCCGGGTGCATTGATTGAATCGGCGGCTCCTCAGAAACGGCGCCGGAAAGGATGGTTTCCACATGAAAATCAGCAAGACAATACGGCTGCATGAAAACGACAATGTTGTGGTCTGCCGCGAGGACGTTCGCGCGGGGACGGAGATTCCGGAGGAGCGTCTGACCGTGAGGGAGGACGTCCCCCGGGGCTATAAAATCGCCGTCCGGGAAATTCCAAAAGGGACTCCGATCCTGAAGTACAATGCGGTGATTGGCTACGCGGGCTGTGACCTGGCCGCCGGAGAGAAGGTCCATACGGAAAATATGGATTTCAAGGACGTTTCTCTGGATTACGCCGCCAGCTCCGAATACCGCCCCACGGAGTTCGAGCCTCCCGCAGTGTTCCAGGGCTATGTCCGTCCCAGCGGCAAGGCCGGTACCCGAAATTACATCGGCGTGTTTGCCATGAGCAACTGCGCCGCTACCGTTGTGCGCAAAATTGCCGGGTACTTTACGGAGGAACGCCTTGCCGCGTACCCTCAGGTTGACGGTGTGGTTCCCTTTGTCATCTCTTCCGGCTGCGGCATGGAGTCTACCGGCGAACCGATGGATTGCCTGCGCCGGACGATCAGCGGCTATATGAACCACCCCAATATCGGCGCCGTTGTGGCGGTGGCGCTGGGCTGCGAGCGGAACAACCTCAAGGAGTTTTTCGACCGGATGGGCAGGCCGGAGGACAAGCCCTGCGTTTCCCTGACGATTCAGGAGGAGGGCGGCACACGGGCGACCATCGACGCGGGGGTTTCCGCCGTCGAGGGGATGCTGCCCGGCGTCAATAATATCCGCCGCGGACCGATCCCCGTCAGTCAGCTGACCATCGCGCTGGAGTGCGGAGGCAGCGACAGCTTTTCCGGCCTTTCCGCCAATCCGGCCCTGGGCGTGGCGGTGACCAAGCTGGCGCGGATGGGCGGGACGGCGATCCTCTCCGAGATCTCGGAGATTTTCGGCGCGGAGCATCTCCTGACCAGAAGGGCGGCCACGCCGGAAATCGCGCGGAAGCTGGTGGACCGCATCGCCTGGTGGCAGGAGTACAGCCGGGGCCGGGACACGCAGATCAATGGCCGGGTGACGCCCGGCAATCAGGCCGGAGGCATTTCCAATATACTCGAAAAGTCCCTGGGCGGCATTAAAAAGGGCGGCGAGACCGGCCTGATGGAGGTCTATCGCTATGCTGAGCCTGTAGAGGCCAAGGGGCTTGTGTTCATGGATACGCCGGGTTATGACCCTGTGGCGGTCACTGGACAGGTGGCCGGAGGGGCGAACCTCGTCGTGTTTACCACGGGCCGGGGCTCCTGCTTCGGCAGCGTTCCCGCCCCGACCTTGAAGCTTGCGACCAATACGCCCCTGTTCCAGAAGATGGAGGGGGACATGGACGTCAACTGCGGAGAGATCATCGACGGGCAGAAATCCGTACCGGAGATGGGCGAGGAAATCTTCAAGGAGATTTTAGAAGTTGCCTCCGGCAAGAAAACCAAGAGCGAGCTGCTTGGAGTGGGCCTTGATGAGTTCCAGCCCTGGAACCTGGGTGTGCTTTCCTGAGCGCCGCCGGAAAGAGAGCTTTCTTATGGACAGAATTTGTTCCCGCTATCAGGACCGTGTTCAATCTGCGGCGCAGGCGGCGCGGCTGATTCACAGCGGCATGGCCCTTGCCATGAGCGGTTTCACACTGACAGGCTACCCTAAAATGATTCCCGAGGCGCTGGCGGAATCCGGCCACGCCAGGGAACTGAGCCTGGTTACGGGCGCTTCCGTGGGCGACGATATGGACGGGCTGATGGCCCGGGCGGGCCTGATCTCCCGCCGTTATTCCTATCAGTCTAATAAGGACCTGCGGAATCAGATCAACGAGGGGACGGTAGGCTACGCGGATTTTCATCTCTCTCTTGTGCCCTCCTTTGTCAACTGGAGAAATGGCCGCCCCATTGACGTGGCGGTGGTGGAGTGCGCCGCGATCACCGAGGAGGGACTGATTCCCACCACCTCCGTTGGCGCGACAGACGCCTTTGTACGCATGGCGGACCGTGTGATCGTAGAGGTCAACGAGGCGGTTCCCCTGGACATCTTGGGGATCCACGATATCTTTGAGATCGGCGTGCCCCCGGCCGCGAGAATCATCCCCATTGAACACGCCGCCGATCGGATAGGCGTTCCGTACATACCCTGTGCCCCGGAGAAGATCGCCGCGGTTGTGCGCTCCAACCGGCGGGACCAGCCCGCGAACCTGGCGGCGTCCACAGAGGCCGCGGATCAAATCGGCGGCAATATCGTCGCCTTTTTGAAGCGGGAGGTTCAGGAGGGGAGGCTGCCGCCGACGCTGGGACCCATTCAATCCGGCGTCGGAGCGGTTGCGAACGCGGTCCTGCGTTCCTTAGGGCCCAGCGGGTTCCATGATCTGGAGATGTACACGGAAACCTGTCAGGATTCCGGTCTGGAACTGTTGGAGTCCGGCGTTTTCCGCACGGTGTCCACCAGCTCCCTTTCCCTCAGCGAGGCCGCCCAGCAGCGCCTGTACGAGCGCATGAACTGGTATCGCGGACGGGTGGTCCTGCGGTCCCAGGAGATTACAAATCATCCGGAGGTCATTCGCAGGCTCGGGCTGATCTCCATGAACACGCCCGTGGAGGCGGACATCTACGGAAATGTCAATTCCACGCATATTCTGGGCGGAGCGATTATCAACGGAATCGGAGGCTCCGGCGATTTCGCCCGAAACGCCAGGCTCAACATCTTCGCCACGGAGTCCGTGACGAAGGGGGGCAAGATTTCCCGTATCGTTCCGATGGTCTCCCATGTGGACCATACGGAGCACGACACGCAGATCATTGTCACGGAACAGGGAGTTGCGGACCTGCGCTGGAAAACGCCTGTGGAACGGGCTGAGGCGCTGATTGAAAACTGCGCGCACCCCAGTTACCGTCCCATGCTGCGGGAGTACCTGGAGCGGGCAAAAAGGAACAGCCACGGACAGCACACGCCGGTAGACCTTGCCGAGGCGCTGAGCTGGCACCGGCGGCTTGCCTCTACCGGCAGCATGCTGTAACGCCGGGCGGAGCGGCCTTTGCCGCTCCGCCAAGAGAAGCGGCCCGGCGGCGTCTCGCCGCCGGTACTTATTAGAAAGCGCGGGTGAATGGTTTCTGTGACTGAGTTCGGGATTTACCAATTCGCCGGTATTGTGATCGTGTTGGCGGCCCTGGTTGGGATCGGGCTTTTTTCTTCCAGAAGGGTGCACGGCTCCAGGGACTTTCAGGGCAGCAGCCGGCAGTCCGGCTCCTTTGTTGTAATGGGGGCGATTTCCGGGACGATCATCGGCGGGTCCTCCACAATAGGGACCGCGCAGCTGGCGTACTCTTACGGCGTCACGGCCTGTTGGTTCGCGGTGGGCAGCTGCGCCGCCTGCCTGCTGCTAGGCCTGGTGTACAGCGGGCCTCTTTACAGAAACAGCGAGTCCACCTCCTCCGGAATCATCAAAAAGGAATTCGGGCCTCTTGCGGGAATGCTGGCCTCCGGCATCAACGCGGGCGGCATGCTGATCGCGCTGGTGGCGCAGATGGTGTCTGCCGTCGCCGTTTGGAGGGTCATATTTCCAGAGATGACCCGCTGGGAGGCGCTGACGCTGACGGTTGCTCTCGTGGCCGCCTACGTGGTTTTCGGCGGTATGCAGGGGATTGGGATGATCGGAGTTTTCAAGCTGGCCCTGCTCTATATAGCCGTGTTTGGGGGAGGATGCCTGGCTCTTTGGAAATTTGGGGGACTCCGGCCAATTTTCAGCTGCCCGGTGTTTCGGGAGGAGCGCTATTTCTTTCCGCTCGCCCGGGGCTGGAGCACGGACATCGGATCGGCCTTGTCGGCCATGTTCGGGTGCCTCAGCTCTCAGTCCTATGTGCAGGCGATTCGCTCCGGACGAAATGTGGGCTGCTCCCGCAGAGGGGCTGTCGCCAGCGCGCTGACGATTCCGCTGATTGGCCTGAGCGCCATGTTTATCGGGCTCTATATGCGCGTCAATTGTCCGGACCTCCCGTCGGATAATCTGGCGCTGCCGTATTTTCTCGCCACGAATACACCGGCGATTCTCTGCGGCGTCGCGCTGGGGGCGATTTTGATTGCGGTGATTGGAGCCTCCGCCGGGATCGCCTTGGGAATTTCCTCCATCATCAGCGGCGATTTCATCCGCATTCAAGACGAAAAAAAGGGCCTGCTTTTCTCCCGCGTCGGCATTGTGGCGCTCCTGGTGGCCGCGGCGGCAATGTCCTGCGCGGGAGAGGGCGTAATATTGGATTACTCCTTCCTGGGTCTTGCCCTTCGGGCCGTGTCCTGTGTCGCCGCCTACACGGCGGCGCTGTTCTGGCCCGGAAAGTTCAGCCGGCGCACCATGCTTGCCGTGATGACCGCCGCTCCCGCCACCATCCTGCTGTGCAAATATTTTCACTTCCCCATTAACGCCCTGATGATGGGATTCGCGGTTTCCCTTTTGATTCTGGGCGCGGCGCTCCTCACCTCAAAAATTCGGGAACTCCGGGCTTGAAACCGCTTTTTGAGAGGGTTTCCATCATTTGAAATTGCAAGTTCTCCGCTGCTGTGATAGGATAAACTTACAAAACCACTGGAGGAGGATGCGGGATGGTTGATTACAGCATTGTGTTTCTGATACCAAACGGCCTGATTTGCGACACCATCAGGAACTGTTTGAAGGAACTGAATCTGAACTATGTTGTGGAGGAGATATCCTTCGACCAGGTGGTGGATCGGGCGCAGGAGCTGGTCCGCAAGGGGATGAAGGTCCTGATCAGCATGGGCGTCAGCCTCTACGTTCTGCGCAAGCAGCTCAAGGTTCCGGTGCTGGACCTGGCGTTTTCCGGCCACGAGATTCTCACCGCGGTGAAGGCGGCGCTGGACGGATCCTCCAACGTGGTGCATTTGGGCTCTCAGGAGATGTACCACTTCATTCAAAAGAGCCTGGGTACGCTGAACCTCCCCCCGGACAAAATTGTGCACCGGGATTTTAATTCGATCAGCACCGACTATGAAACCCAGGTCATCCGGGTGCTGCAGGAGGGGTTTGACTGCATCATTGGCGGCAGCCGCACGGTAAAGATTGCCCGCAGTCTGGGGGTCAAGGGCGTGGCGTTCAACATCGACGAGATCATGGTGGAGAACATCCTTCTGAACGCAACCTTTATTCGGGATTTTCAGGCTGAGCAGGAGAGAAAATCCCATTTCATGGAGACCATCCTGCACTGTTCGTCAGAGGGTTTGATACTGGTTGACGCGCAGAACCGCATCACAACGGTCAACGCCGCGGGGGCGGAGATCTTTAACACGCCGCCGGAGGAGCTGATTGACCGCAGCATTGACCGGGTCCTGGACGAAAACGACCTTATTGATATTTTTAAAGAGCGTCCCCAGCTCCACGAGATCAGCAATAAAGAGCAGATCGTGGTGCTGCACCGGGAGCCTGTGGCCGTGGACGGCAAGATTATGGGCGAGGTTGTAAGCATCCGGAAGGTTACGGATGTGGAGAAGCTGGAGCACAAAATCCAAAAAAACCTCTCGTACAACGGCTACCAGGCAAAATATACCTTCAAGGACATCGTCGGTAGTAGCAGCGCGATTGAAAAGGTGAAGCGAATCGCCCGCTGTTACTCAAAATATGACTCCACGATTTTGATTACGGGGGAGACCGGAACGGGGAAGGAGCTGTTTGCTCAGAGCATCCACAATGAGAGCAGCCGGGGAGGAGGTCCCTTTGTGGCGGTGAACTGCGCCGCGTTTCCCGAGAGCCTGATCGAAAGCGAGCTGTTTGGCTATGACAAGGGTTCCTTTACCGGCGCCGTGAAGGAGGGGAAAAGCGGCCTTTTTGAGCGGGCGCACGGGGGATCCATTTTTTTAGATGAGATCAGCGAACTGCCCGTCAATCTCCAGTCCAAGCTTCTGCGGGTCATCCAGGAGCGGGAGATCCTCCGGGTGGGGGGCAGCAAGGTGATCCCGATTGATGTGCGCATCATTTCCTCCAGTAATAAGAATCTCCTTCAAATGGTGGAGAACAAGCTCTTTAAGGAGGATCTCTTCTACCGCCTGAGCGTGCTGGAGCTGCAGATCCCGCCTCTGCGGCTGCACAAGGAGGATATTCCCCTGCTGGCGGCTTCCTTTATGAAGCAAAACAACAAATACCTCAACACCCATTACGACAGTATTGAGCCAAGCGCGCTGGCCTTGTTGGAGAGCTTTTCTTGGAAGGGAAACGTTCGTGAGCTGAGCAACATTATGGAGCGCGTTATGGTGCTGAGCAGCGGCTCCGTCATCACGGAGGAGAGCATCCGCCTGGCGGTCAATATCTCCGTAAGAGCGGAGCCGGTAAAGGCTTTGAAGGGCGGCTCAATGTCCCTGAGGGATTACGAAAAAATGATGATTGAGAAGACGCTGGCGGAGTGCGGGGGCAACCGTAGCGAGGCGGCGAAGATTCTTGAAATCAGTCCGACGACCATCTGGAGAAAGCTGAAGGAGTGACCCGCGGCGCGTTTCTCCGGCAAGGTTCGGATTAAAAATTTGATGTGCCGCGGACGACGGAGCCCCCCGGCGTCCGGCGGCGGAAAGGCAGGCGGCCGTTATGACATTGCCTCCGCTTGGATACTATGACCACTTTTTAAGGGACGTCTCCCTGCCCCGCATGTGGGGGGTCAGGGTTGATTACGAGGACCGGCGTGTAGAGGATGTGCCCGGTACGGTCCGCGAAGAGCTGCTGGGCTGTTCCGCCCTGAAGCGCGCCGCGGGCAAACGGGTAGCCCTGGCGGTGGGCAGCAGGGGGCTGGCAAACCTGCCCGTTCTTGTGAAGACCACCGTGGAGGTTTTGCGGGAACAGGGAGCGGACGTGTTCCTCGTACCGGCGATGGGCAGCCACGGCGGAGCCACCGCCGAGGGACAGCGCCTGCTTTTGGAGCAGCTGGGCGTCTCTGAGGAGACGATGGGCGTGCCGGTCCTCTCTGAAATCGAGCCGGTGGAAATTGGCCGCACGGAAGAGGGAATGCCGGTTTACTTTGACGCCAACGCCGCCGGAGCGGATTGGACGGTTACGATCGCCCGGGTGAAGCCGCATACGAGTTTTCGGGGCGCCTATGAAAGCGGCATTGTAAAAATGAACGTCATTGGTCTCGGCAAACAGAAGGGCGCGGATTTCTGCCATGCCCGGGGGATGGAGAACATGGCGGACAACCTGGAAAAGCTGGGACGGATTTCCATAGAGAAATCAAATCTGCTCCTCTCCCTGTGCGTGCTGGAGAATGCCTATGACCATACCCATATGATCAGAGCCATCGCAAAAGAAGACGTCCTTCGGACGGAGCCGGATCTGCTGAAGCTTGCCCGGACGCTGATGCCCAGAATTCCCTTCCAGAACCTGGACATGCTGGTGGTGGATGAAATTGGCAAGGATATCACCGGGGCAGGCATGGACCCCAATATCATTCAGCGTTTTTCGTCTGAGCACATGTCCGCCAAGCCCTTTATCAAAAGTCTGGTAGTGTTGGACCTGACCGATCAAAGCGACGGCAATGCCAACGGCGCCGGATTCGCGGATGTTTCCACCAGGCGGCTTTACGAAAAGATCAAAATGGAAAAGGCCTATGTCAACGCGCTGACGGCCCGAGTCAGTGCCTCGGCCAAACTGCCGCTGATTATGGACAACGACCTGACCGCCATGAAGGCCGGGCTTAAGCTGGCCGGTGCGGCGGACGGCGGGCGGGCGCGAATCGCACGGATCCGAAACACCTTGTGCCTGGGCCGGATGGAAATCTCCGAGGCGCTTTTGGAGGAAGCGGCGGCCATGCCGAATGTGCGGACCGCGGAGGGACCGGCGGCCTATGCGTTTGATGAGCACGGGGACCTGCCAAGAGGGGGGTTCTTGTATTGACGCTGCCGTTTGAGGGCGTGCGGGCGGCGGAGCAGGGTCCGCGCCGCCCCGCGTAAGAAACCTGACCGTATCAAACAAAAGCGCGGCTGCCGCAGATGGCTGCCGCGCTTTGCGCTGCCCGGTTGGCCGCCTTTATTGGGAGAGCGGTCCTTTGGATCCTCCGATTTTTTGAGGAAATTTTCAGCTTGATGAGATATCATGACCCTCTGAGGGATATCCCTTACAGAAGGGCCCTTCCAAACCAAGTCCCAAGGAGGTGAGACGCGTTGACGGACCAGCGATTCCAAGAGGCCGTGGAGTTCTACGGCGACATGGTGTTCCGGCTGGCGTACAGCTACCTGAAAAACCGGGCGGACGCCGAGGACGTGATGCAGGAAACTCTGCTGAAGCTCTACATGGAGCCCAAGGACTTCGAGTCGCCGGATCACGAGAGGCGCTGGCTTCTCCGGGTGGCGGCCAACGAGTGCAAGAAGCTGCTCCGCTCCCCCTGGCGGCGGCGAACGGATTCCCTGGACGAGGTGGAGGAGGCTGCGGCCTTTGACCGGCCCACCCAGTCGGAGCTGTTCCGGCAGGTGATGGCCCTGCCGCCCAAGTACCGGGCGGCGGTGTACCTCTACTACTACGAGGGCTACTCCGTGAAGGAGACCGGGGAGCTGCTGGGGGCCAAGACGTCCACCGTCCAGACCTGGCTTATGCGGGCCAGGGGACAGCTCAAAAACAAATTGAAGGAGGCGGAAGCCTGATGATGGATGAAAGATTGTATCGCGAGACCTTTTCCCGGCTCCGGGCCTCCGACGAGGCGAAGAAGGAGGTCCTTGTAAAAATGAACGAGATGAAGGAAAAGAAGACCGTGCGGCGGCCCTTGAAGGCCCTGCGGGCGGTGGCCTTGGCGGCTATGCTCACCCTGGCCTTGGCGGTGACGGCCAACGCGGCCAGCAACGGCGCGTTGTTTGAGAACATGCGGATCATCTTCCAGGACGATTCCCTTATCGTACTGGAAAACGACGCGGGAGAACGGGTGGAGGTCGTCGGCACCTTTGCCGACGTGGAGCTCCGGGACGGCAAGCTGATCCTAACTGTGGACGACGCGGAGTTCGACATCACCGAGGAAATCGCGGAAAGCGGGGTCTATAAGGGAACGGTGAAAACCGCCGAGGGCACAGACGTGGACGTGACGGTTACCGGCACCCTGGAGGACTGCGAGGTCAAGCTGTCCTCCCAGGGCGGAGATACGGATTACAACATTGTCACGGAGAGTTCCGCCGCTGCGGAAACCTATACCAGCGTGGTTACCACCGTTACGGACTAAACGAAAAACCGCCGGAGGGTTTGTCCCTCCGGCGGGTCTATTTTATTTCTTAAAGCTGTCCTTCAAGCTGACGCTCCGGTTGAACACCAGATGTCCCGGGGCGCTGTCCCTGCTGTCCAGACAGAAGTAGCCCTGCCGCAGGAACTGGAAATTGGCCGGGGCTTGGGCATCCGCCAGGGAGGCTTCCACCGTGCAGCCCGTCAGCACCTCCAGGGAGTTGGGGTTCAGGCACTCAATAAAATCCTTGTCCGCCGCGTCGGGGTTCTCGTCGGAGAAGAGGTTATCGTACAGCCGGACCTCCGCCTCCGCGGCGGTGGCGGCGTCCACCCAGTGGATGGTGGCCCCCTTGACCTTCCGGCCGTCGGCGGGATCGCCGCCCCGGCTCTCGGGGTCGTATTCGCAGAGAATCTCCGTCACGTTCCCCGCCTCGTCCTTTACGCAGCCGGTGCAGCGGATGAGATAGGCCCCCTTGAGGCGGCACTCCGGGCCGCCGGGATAGAGCCGCTTGTACTTGGGCACAGGGACTTCCAGGAAATCTTCCGCCTCCACCCACAGCTCTCGGGAGAAGGGGACCTCCCGGGTCCCGGCCTCCGGGTCCACGGGGTTGTTCTCCACGGTGACGGTCTCCGTCTTCCCCTCGGGGTAGTTGGTGATGGTGAGCTTCACGGGCCGGAGGACCGCCATGACCCGCTCCGCCGTGGCGTTCAAATCCTCCCGGAGGCAGTGTTCCAAAAAGCCGTACTCCACCACGTTGGCGGACTTGGCCACGCCGATGCGCTCGCAGAAATTTCGGATGGACCGGGGGGTATAGCCCCGGCGGCGCAGGCCGCACAGGGTGGGCATCCGGGGATCGTCCCAGCCGGAGACCCGGCCCTCCTCCACCAGGCGGCGGAGCTTCCGCTTGCTCATGACGGTGTGGTCTATCCCTAGGCGGGCGAACTCAATCTGCCGGGGTTTGGCGGGCAGATCGCAATGTTCCACCACCCAGTTGTAGAGGGGCCGGTGGGCCTCAAATTCCAGGGAGCAGAGAGAGTGGGTGATGCCCTCCAGAGCGTCCTGGATGGGGTGGGCGAAGTCGTACATGGGGTAGATGCACCACTTGTTTCCGTGGCGGTGGTGGGGCAGGTGGTTGATCCGGTACAGCACCGGGTCCCGCATGTTGAAGTTTCCGCTGGCAAGGTCGATCTTGGCCCGGAGGGTCATGGCCCCGTCGGGGAACTCCCCAGCCCGCATGCGGCGGAAGAGGTCCAAGCTCTCCTCCACAGGCCGGTCCCGGTAGGGGCTCCGGGCGGGGACGCCCACGCCGCCCCGGTACTCCTTGAACTCCTCCGGGGTCAGTTGGCAGACGTAGGCCAGCCCCTTCTGAATCAGCAGCTCCGCCTGGCGGTAGTCCTCCTCAAAGTAGTCGGACCCGTAGAAGAAGCGGTCCCCCCAGTCGAAGCCCAGCCAGTGGATGTCCTCCTTGATGGCCTCCACAAACTCCTCGTCCTCCTTGGTGGGGTTCGTGTCGTCCATCCGGAGGTTGCACAGGCCGCCATATTTTTCGGCGGTGCCGAAATCGATGGTCAGGGCCTTGCAGTGGCCGATGTGGAGGTACCCGTTGGGCTCCGGGGGGAAACGGGTGTGGACCGTCATACCCTCGTACTGCCCGCCGGGGGCCACGTCCTCCTCGATGAACGCGTGGATGAAGTTCCGGCTTTCCAGCTCCGGCGCTTTGATGTCGTCCGCCATAGCGAAGTCCTCCCAATGTAAAATAAAATGACAACGGATGATTTCCACATCTTTAATGGGGAAATCATCGTGCCATGTTTTGCGGTTGCCGCCGGAAACGGCGGCGAGCAAAACGGCTTGTATCAAATATATTACTTCCAAACTTTGTTTGGGAGTAATATTATACAGGACCAGCAGAGGGATTGCAAGGGGGATTTTTGGGCTCCTCCCGGAGGAAACTCCATCTTGTCAAGGCCCGGGGAAATTGTTATAATTTGCACATAACGACAGTTTCCTGGGCGGCGGCATTCCCGGCCAGGACGCGGAAAAGAGAGGACACGTCCTATGCGTATCAGACAACGGATTTTATCCCTGCTGCTGGCCGGGGCGCTGCTGGTCCCCGGACTTCCGGCGGCGGAGGCCGCCTGGGGCGGCGCGGACAGCGGCAGCGTCTCCGCCACGGTGCGGGTGGACTGGCCCCAGACCCTGGAGGCCCTCCAAGACCGGAGGGTCCGGGCGGAGCTGTTCCAGGAAGGCCGCTCTTTGGGAACATTGGACCTGACAAGGGAAGACGGCCGGACGGACCTGGGGGGTTATCCCGCCGCCGTGGCCCTGCGGAATGAGGACGGCGGGACCCTGGGCGGCGGCCGGTGGCCGGGGTATCTGGACCTGACCGTCTCCGGTCTGCCCCAGGGGAATTATACCCTGGAATTCACCGGGGACGGCTATGCGGACTGCCGCCAGGAACTGACCATTGACCGCTATTCCCAACACGTCACCCTGGGCACGGCGGACGCCTCCTTCACCCTGGGGGACGTGAACGGCGACGGCCGGGTCAACAGCCGGGACCGGGAGGAGTTATCGCAGGCCCTGGGCTCGGACCGGCGGCGGGACCTGGAGCGCTATGACCTGAACGGCGACGGCGCGGTGGATGTGGTGGACCTGGCCATCGTCAGCCGGAACATGAGCGCGGAGGGCCACCCGGAGGTCCGGGACACGACGCTGCTGGCCCCGCCGGTGGAGGAAGTCCGCCTGGGGACGGGGACCGGCCTGGCCTCCGGCATTCTGGAGGACCTGTTCCGCCAGGACGGCCAGCCGGTCACCCTGTCCGGCATGCCCCTGGAGCTCACCGTTACCCTGGCGGAGCCGGTGGAGATGGAGGAGATCCAGATCGTCTCCCCGGAGGGGCCCGAGGCCATGCGGGCGGGCTCCGTGTCCGTGACTTACGAGGACGGAAGCGGGGAGACCTTCCCCTTTGACCTCTCCCTGCCCGAAGGAATCCACGCCATCGGCCCCGTGGAGGGCAGCAGCGTGGTGAAGATTCCCCTGGGCCGCCGGGTAGCGGTCAAGGAGATCGTCATCACCGTCACCCGCACGGAGGGCGGGGACTACACCACCGTGGAGTCCATCCAATTCCTCCGGGAGATCGTCCCGGAGCGGCCCTCCGCCGCCTCCGGCGTGGTGCGGAACCTCACCGCCACGGCCGGGAACGAGCGGGTCAGCCTCCGTTGGAGCGAGGTGGCCAACGTCTCCGGCTACCGGGTGGACTACTGGCTCCAGGACGGCGGCCGCCGCCAGTCCCTGCGGACGGACGTGCCCCGGGCGGAGATCACGGGGCTGGAGAATCTGAAGACCTATCTGTTCACCGTCACCCCGGTGGACGGCACCTGGGAGGGAACCGCCTGCGACCCCGTGGCCGCCACGCCCCAGCCCGCCAGGCCCCCCAGCGCCCCGGACATGGTGAGCGTAAGCCCGCTGGACGGAGCCCTGTCCGTGAGCTGGAAAGCCGCGGAGAACGCCACGTTCTACGAGGTCTGGTACAAGGCGGAAAGTGAGTCCGCCTTCCGCCAGTGGGGCGGGCAGCTCAGCAATACCAATACGGTGGTCACGGACCTGACCAACGGCGTGACGTACTCCATCTACATCCAGGCCGGGAACAGCCTGGGGGTCAGCGGGCCCTCCCGCACGGCCCTGGGAACCCCGGCAGCCGTGGACTACTCCCGCCCGGAGGGGATCCCCGAGTCGGGCGTACTGGACTGGCGGAGCATCGAAAAGGTCTGGCTGGCCGCCCCCAATAATGTCTCGCCCACGGCCTACCCGGCCTCCCGGCCCTTCCGGCCGGAGTTTATGGCCGACGGCGATTACAGCACCCACTGGACCTCCCACTCCTACAACGACGGTAACTGGTGGGACAGCAAGCAGGTCTTTGCCTCCTTCAACCGGCCCGTGGACCTCAGCGCCGTCATCTGGGTTCCCCGGCTGGACGGGAGCTATGCCAATAACCTCCGGCTCTACACTGTCACCGTCTGGCGGCAGGGAGACGACCTGAACGGCCCCGGGACCCTGGCGTCCCCGAATCCCCTCCAGGGGGGCAAGGCCTCCGACCACAACACCTGGCTGGGCGTGGGGAACAACCCCGCCGTGACCAAGTTCGCCGTGCTGCCCTTCGAGCCCATGACGGACGTGGTGAAGATCGCCGTTACCATCGAGCAGGTGGGTTACACGGCGGTGAGCCTGTCGGAGCTGATGTTCATGGAGTACGACCCGGCCCACTGCCTGCCGGACAACATCGCGGACTTGTTCAGCGATGAGCTGCGGACCGCCCTGCGCCCCGGCGTCGCCCAGGCAGACGTGGACGCCCTCCGGCGGCGGCTGGAGAGCGGCGAGGGGAAGTACTACCTGAATCTGGACACCCTGGCGGACGAGCTGGCCTTAGCGGAGGAGCTGCTGCGGAGCGGGACCTCCTCCGGCGTGGTATTGAACGGCGTCCAGTCCCGGGAGGACGGGGCGGACGGCAGGAAGTACGGCCAGGGAGGCAGCGTCCTCCAGCCCCTGGGCGTCGCCGCCAAGGCGAGGCAGGAGCTGACCATCTACGCCTCCGGCATCCCGGCGGGACAGAAGCTGACGGTCTGCGCCAGCCAGTTCAACGCCGAGGCCTCCGCCTGGCGGGCGGAGATCGGGGCCCTCTCCAACGGGCGGAACGTGCTGACGGTGCCCCAAATCGGCAGCCAGAACACCCCCCGGGGCGGCAGCCTCTACCTGACCTACGGCGGGCCGAGCCCGGAGAACATCCGCCTCCACGTCCGCCGGGGGACGGATATCCCGGTGCTGGAGCTGGCGGACTGGTACGCCATGACCGACAGCCAGAAGAAGAGTGAACTGGACCGCTACGCCGGCGAGCTGGAGGCCTATGTCTCCGGCCTGGGCCCGGCCAGCGCCTCCTTGCAAACGGATATTTTCAACGTCACGGAGATTTCCACCCCCACCATGCTGCTGTCTCTGCCTGCCGCTGCTGTGCTGAACGGCGCGGGCAAAAGCCGGGCGGAGCGGGCCGAGACCCTGTATCAGGCGGTCCTGGCCTGGGAAGACGTGACGCACATCTGCAGGACCACCCAGGGCATTGACCGGACCTACGGGCAAAACGACATGCAGTCCCGTCAGAACATCCGCTGTATGCAGATGTTCTCCGGAGCCTTCATGTACGCCGCGGGAAGCCACATCGGCATCGGCTACGGCTCCTGCGCCGGTATGGTCTGCGGGAAGCCCATCAGCTCCATGGCTCCCTCCGATACGGCGAACCGGCTCTACGGCTGGGGCATCGCCCACGAGATCGGGCACAACATGGACAAGCTGGGGAAAGCGGAAATCACCAACAACATCTACTCCCTGATGGTCCAGACCTTCGACGGGAGGCAGAACACTCTTTCTTCCCGCCTGGAGAAAAGCAATAAATACGAGGGCGTCTTCAACAAGACCGCCCAGGGCCTCCCCGGGGACTCCAGCGACGTCTTCGTCCAGCTGGGTCTTTACTGGCAGCTCCACCTGGCCTATGACGAGGGGGACAAGCCGTTCGACTTCTACAACCGCTTCTTCAAGGCCTGGAAGGCGGGAACCCACTTCGGCGGCGAGACCAATTATCAGGACCGGGTGGCCCGCACCGCCTCGGCTGTCGCGAACAAAGACTTGACGGAGTTCTTTACCCGCTGGGGTATGACCCTCAGCGAGGGCACCAGGGCGGCGCTGAAAAAGTACCCGGCGGAACTCCGGGCCCTCTGGTATCTGAACGACCAGAGCCGCCGGGACCGGCTGGCGGGCGTTTCCCAGGGCCAGGGAACGGCGTCCCTGACGGCGGTCCCGGAGGGGGAGAAGCAGATCAAGCTGACCATTGCCTCCAACGTGACGCAGGGGAAGGTCCAGGGCTATGAGATCCTTCGCAACGGCGCGCCCATCGCCTTCACCACGGAAACGGCCTATACGGATACCATCGGCTCGGCCAACCACCGGACCTACACCTACAGCGTCCGGGTCTACGACAGCCTGGGGAACCTCGTGGCCCAGGCGGCGGCTCCGGAGCTGCGGATCGCCTACGACAAGACGGTCCCGGCGGACGCTTACACGCTGAGCCGGGATGGGACCACCGTCACCTTCACGATGAAGGAGGAGACCCCCGTCTCCGGCTTGAAGGTCACAGGGGCCCCCGCCTCCGGCGCGTTTGCCGTCACCGTCACGGACAAGGACAAAAAGACCACCGCCCGTTCCGGCGACTTCAAAGAGGGAAACCAGGCGGTGGACGATAAGAGCGGCTACCTGACCTACTTCCAGAAGCCCGGCGCGGAGGCGGAGGACACCCGCATCTGGACCTATGACGCGAAAACCGTCACCGTCACCGGTATCCCGGAGGACGCGAATCCCCAGCTCATCAGCTACGCCGGAGACGACGTGGCCTTCCTGGAGAACGGAGCTGTGGGCGTGCTGTCCAGGGACTATCGCTACGGCGCGGAGCCCAATCAGGTGATTACCGCCGGGACCCTGATCGTTACCGGGATCTACCGGGGCGACCCGGCCTATCAGACGGTGAAGATCGAGGGCCGGTTCAGCCGGACCGTCCTCACGGATGGGGCCGACGGGGTGGAGACCGCCACGGAGACCCGCTGGATGGACGGAAGGGCCCTGCTCTTTGCCGAGGTCCCCAAGGACGGCAAGGTCTGTGACATCAGCGACGGCCTGTTTATCTTCATCCCCAACGTCCAGCGGGAGGCAGAGCTCCAGGGCGAGGCCAGCGCGTGCAACGCCGCCGCCCTCCTGCCCGCCCAGATGCGGGCGGTGCTCTCCCGGACGGATCAGCCCGCCCTGGCGGAGAGCCAGCGAGTGACGGCGGAGACCCTTTGGATCAACACCCCCGGCGGGGAGGACCTGCCGGTTATCGTATTGGAGGAAGGCGAATGAAACGTTTACTATCCGGCCTTCTGGCCCTGTGCCTGCTCTGCGGTCTGCCGGTGTCGGCGGCCGACAGGCTGACCCTCTCCTGCCGGGAGCGGGGCGGCGAGGTCCGCCTCACCCTGGAGGGCCTGGACCGGCAGGTCTACGCCCTCCAGTTGGAACTGGCGCTGGAGGGGGAGTGCCCCGACGCCCGCTTTGAGCCCTCGCTCCGGGACGTCTACAGCCCGGACTGCCATGTGGAGATGGGCCGGGACGAGACCTTCGTCACCATTTATCTGGTGGCGGAGGACGAGCCCCTGTCGGGACGCTCTCTGGACCTGGGAACGCTGACACCGGGGAGCGCCTTCCGCCTCCCCGCCCGGGCGGAGCTGCTGCTTTTGGACCGGAGCCTCCAGCCCATCTCCCAGGGCCGGGTTCCCCTGGAGGAAAAGGAGGGCGAAGATGGGGACCTGAGCCGGGTCCACATCGCCCAGGCGGAGCACGGCACCGTCACTGTCCGGCCCGCCGGAGCCAAAGAGGGGGAGACGGTGACGCTGAACGTCATTCCCGACGCGGGGTATATGCTGGAGACCATCTCCGCCCGGGACAGCCGGGATCGGGAGGTCTCCTTGGCCCGGGACGGGCTGAACCGCTACACCTTCCCCATGCCCGTTTTGGACGTGGAGGTGACGGCCTCTTTCTCCCCCGGCGGGGAGCTGGCCTTCCAGGATGTGCGGCCGGGGGACTGGTGCTATGACGCGGTGCGCTATGTCTTCGAGGCGGGGCTGATGAACGGCACCTCCGCTACGGCGTTCACCCCGGGCACCCCCACGACCCGGGGGCAGATTGTGGCCATCCTCTATCGTCTGGAGGGCTCGCCCGCCATGGGGGCGAACCGGTTCAGCGACGTGGCCCCCGGGGCCTATTACGCCTCCGCCGTCTCCTGGGCCTCGGAGAACGGCATCGTCAATGGTTACAACGATGGGACCTTCCGGCCAAACAACCTCATCACCCGGGAGCAGATGGCGGCTTTCCTGTACCGCTACGCCTCCCGGAAGGGCCGGGACGTATCCGACAGGGCGGAGCTGAGCGCGTTCACCGACGCGGGACAGATTGCCTCTTATGCCGTGGAGCCCCTGAGCTGGGCCGTGTCGGCGGGGCTTGTCAACGGTGTGACGGCCGACACGCTGTCCCCCGGCGGGAACGCCAGCCGGGCTCAGGTGGCGGTGATTCTCAGCCGCTTTGCGCAGAATGTGCTTTGAGGAGAGAGCGGAAAAAAGAGAACCGGCGGACCGAAAAGTCCGCCGGTTTTTAATTCATATAGAAAGGCTCCTCACCGCATGAGGTAACCCTTGGAGAGGAGCTCCAGCTGCAAAGCCTCCGCGTGACGGCTGTCCCGGGTTTCCAGCACCATAGTGACGATGCAGGCTCCCACGTCGGATTCCTTGTCCTCCCGGTTGTGGTTGACGCTGATGATATTGGCCCCGCTGTCCGCCACCACCTGGAGCATCCGCAGCAGGCTTCCCGGTTTGTCCTCTACCTTGGTGGTCAGTTCCACCAGGCGGCCCGCCTTGGACAGGCCCTTGGTGATGATGCGGGAGAGGGTGGTCACGTCCACATTGCCGCCGGAGACCAAGCAGACGGTCTTCCGCCCGGCAGTCTCCACCTTGCCGAACATGCAGGCGGCCACAGGTGTGGCCCCGGCCCCCTCGGCCACGGTTTTCTGCTCCTCCATCAGGGCCAGGATGGCGGAGGCGATCTCGTCCTCGGTGACGGTGACCACCTCGTCCACATATTCCCTGCAGAGGGCGAAGGTCAGGTCCCCGGGCCGCTTCACGGCGATGCCGTCGGCGATGGTGGCCACGCCGGAAAGCTCCGTGGGCTCCCCGGCGTGAAGGGAGAGGTACATGGAGGGAGCTCCTGCCGCCTGGACGCCGATGACCCGGCAGTCCGGCTTCAAGTGCTTGACAGCATAGGCCACGCCGCTGATGAGCCCGCCGCCGCCGATGGGGACCACCACCTGTTCCACATCCGGGAGCTGTTCTAAGATCTCCAGGCCGATGGTGCCCTGCCCGGCGATGACATAGGGGTCGTCGAAGGGGTGGGCGAAGGTGTAGCCCTCCTCCCGGCAGAGGCGCCGGGCCTCCGCCGCCGCGTCGTCATACACGCCGGGAACCAGCACCACCCGGGCGCCGTAGCTCTTGGTGGCCTCTACCTTGCTGATGGGGGCTCCGGCGGGCATGCAGATGACGGAGGGGATACCTAGCCTGGCGGCGGACAGGGCGATGCCCTGGGCGTGGTTCCCGGCGGAGCAGGCGATGACGCCCCGCTCCGCCTCCTCTTTGGAAAGGGAGCGAATCTTGTTGAAAGCCCCCCGGAGCTTGAAGGAGCCGGTGAGCTGGAGGTTTTCCGCCTTAATGTAGAGATCTCTTCCCAGCCTGGGGGCGGGGTGGAGGGGCGTCCGGCGGGCGATGTCCGCCATGGCCTTCTGGGCTTCTTGTATCATGTCCAAGGTTAACATAGATTTACCCCTTTCCGTGGTGAACCCAATTACGCCTTCCCGGCGTCCAGGAAGACGGAGGGACGGCTTTTGCATGTGGCCAGGCTTACGGCGACCAGAGCCACGCCGCAGGCGATGGTCCCCGGTACGGCGGAGCCCAGGCCGAAGGGCTCTCCCGCCAGCTTCCAGCCAATGCAGACGGTAAAGCCGGCGGCCATGCCGGCGATAACCCCGGCGGAGGTCGCCTTCCTCCAGAAGAGGGCGGCAAAGGCCGGGATGCCCGCCGCCGCCGCGTAGAAGCTCCAGGCGAACATAAGGATATTATAGGCGTTCTTGATGTAAAGCGCAATGACCAAAGCGCCCAGAGGCAGGATGATGGAGAAGATCCGGGAGAGGAGGATCTCCGTCTTGTCCTTCATCTCCGGGAAGAAGGTCTTACCGATGTCGTGGACGCAGGTCTGGACGCTGACCAGCAGGTAGCTGTCCGCCGTGGACATGATGACGGAGAGGATGCCCGCCAGGGCCAGGCCCGTCAATCCGATGGGCAGCACGTGGATGGCCAGGGCCGGGACCACGGCGTCCGTGTTGCCGTAGACCGCCAGGGCGTCGTCCCCGATGACCTGGTGGGCGGCCACGCCCATGAAGTAGACCAGGGCGATGGTGACGCCGTAGACGGCGGTGCCCAGGAACATGCCCTTCTTGGCGGAGCCCCGGTCTTTGGCGGCGAAGGCCCGCTGCCACATCTCCGCCCCCGCCATGGTGAAGACCAGGTAAGTGACGATATCCCCCAGGATGCTGCCGTTGAGGTAGGGCTTCGCCAGGGCCGGATCCAGGTTTTCCAGGAAGGTGGAGAAGCCGCCGATACTCTTCAGGGAGGCCACGGGAATGAGAATGTAGACAAATAAAATCAGCATGTAGAACTGAAGCACGTCGGTGTACACCACACCGAAGAGGCCGCTGGAGGCGGTGTAGACCATGAAGATGATACAGGCGATGAGGGCCCCGGCCTCAAAGCTGATGCCCACCTGGCCCCCCAGCATGTTGATGATGGTGGCGGTGGCCGTCACCTGAGAGGCCACGGTTCCCATCATGGTGAAAGCCACCATGGCGGCCAGCAGAATCTTGGCCGTCCTGCCGAAGCGGCGCTCAAAGAGGTCCGGGATGGAGGTGACATTGTACTTCATGCCGATGTCGGAGATTTTCCCGGCGATGCCGGAGAAAATGAACATACCCAGGAGATAGGGAATGGCGGTGAGCACCGCCTTGGTGCCGCTGGAGTAGGCCACGCCGGCCCGGCCCATGAGGCCGCTGCCGCCGATGATGGTGGCGCAGACCGTGGCCATCATCACCAGGGGGCCCAGAGACCGGCCTGCCACGTAGTAGTCCCCGGTGTCCTTGATGCGCCGGACGAAATAGACGCCCACCACGACCATGGAGATGAGATACAGGGCAATGATGCCCAGGTCCAGAGCGCTGAGTTGAGTGTGATCCATGCTGCCGTTACCCTTTCCGTTTCTGCTGCCTGCCCTTACGTCAAAGTCCTCCTGAAACATGAAGTCTTCCCGTTTGCCGCGCCGGAGGAGAAACACATCTCCGCCGCGGGAGCCTGTCTTGTTAAAACCAGTATAGCAGAAAAAGGAAATTTCGTCGAGGGTTTTTGGCAGAAATCTATATTGGAAGTAAAGATTTTTGGTGAAAACACCAGGGCATTGCCTTTTCCAATGTAGAAAAATGCGGCGCCCTGTTAAGACGCCGCAAGATTTTTCCGGAGACGCGAAAAGACTGTGAAAAGATTTTTCCGGCGGTTTCCGCCGGGCGGGGTCAGTAAGGCAGCTTGGCTTTCCCGTCCATGAAGTCCAGCACCCGCTGGCGCTGGGTCTCGTCCTCAATGGGGGCGGGGCAGTAGTTGTTCACCTTGCCCCCGGTGTGGACGTAGCAGGGGATGAGCTCCGAGGCCGTTTCCACCAGCTCTCCGTTCTCCACCCGAAGGATGAGCTGATAGATAATAGTCCGGTTCTCCGGCCCCCGGCTGCCGCCGAAGCAGAAATTCCCCAAGGAGTAGACGATCTCCCTGCCCTTGTAAATCTCCCGGGGCTGGAGGACATGGGGGTGGTTCCCCAGTACCAGGTCCGCGCCGTTGTCGATGAGCCGCCGGGAGGCCCGAACCCGCCAGGCCTCCGGGGCGTGGACGCCCTCCGCGCCGCCGTGGTAGAAGACCACCTGGAAGTCGGATTCCTGTTCCGCCGCCTTGAGGCGCTGGACAATGGCCCCCGCCTGGGCCTCGGTCCAGAGGCCGTGACAGATGACGGCGACGCGATAGCCGTTTTTCTCCAGGTAGAAGGTTCGGTCGTTGCCGCCGTATTCCAGTACGGCGGCCTGGACGGCCTTGACCGTGTCCTTGTAACCCGCTGCGCCGTAGTCCCCCGTATGGTTGTTGGCCAGGGATACCGCCTCCACACCGGAGGAGGTGAGGATCTCCGTGTTGGCCGAAGGGGCCCGGAACCAGTAGGCGGGGTCCGTGCTCTTCTCCTTGGGGGTGAGGTTTCGGTCCGTCAGCACGTTTTCCAGATTGACCACGGTGAAGTCGTCGGCGTCAAAGATGGGCCGGACGTGCTGGAGGAAGTACTCCGGCTCCTGCTTGGCGGCATAGTCCAGGAAATTTCCTGCCGCCCGCTTGCCGTGGAGGGAGGCCAGCAGCATGTCTCCGGTGAAGCTGACGACGACGCTGAACGCGTCCTCCGTCTCCCCGGTCCGGGGCATGGGGCCGTCGAACTCCGGCAGGTCCGGCTCCCAGAGCAAAGGGTCGTTGGGGTCCATGGGGTCCCACTCTGTGGCGGAGGCCGGGACGGCGCAGGCCAGCAGCAGGACCGCCAGCAGGGCGGCCAGACGGCGTTTCATAAGCGTTCCTCTCTTTCCTAGACCACGCTGTTATTCACTTTCATTCTAACAGGATTCCCCCATAAAGGGAAGGGGAAACCGGGAGAATTTCCCGGGAAAACAAACGGGGCGGAGGAAGCCTCCTCCGCCCCGCAGTAGCGGGAATTTATTTTTTGGCAGCGGCCAGAGCCCGGTACACGTCCAGGATGCGGCCGAACAGGGGATTCTCGGGCTTCAAGCCGGAGTAAGTCTCCAGAGCGGCGGCGGGGCCGTCGGCCTTGATCTTTGCCTGGAGCTCCACGCTCTGGGGATCCTCCGGGCAGTCGAAGCGCAGGGCGGCGGCGGCACCGAAGATCAGGTGATCCACCGGCAGGCCATAGGAGGCGGTGGTGGTCAGGGGCTTGATGAGCCGGTCGCCGGGCTCCAGCTTGCGGATGGGCTCCCGGCCCACCCGCAGAACCTCGTCCTCCAGGAAGGGGTTCTGGTAGCGGGCGAAGATTTTTTCCACATACGCGTGGTGAACCTCCGGGTCAAAGCCGAACTCTTTGATAAGCCCCTCGCCGCTCTCGGAGATGGCGGCATGGACGATCTCCCCGATGACCGGATCCGCGATGCTGTCCTTGATGGTCGTGTAGCCCTTCAAATAGCCCAGGTAGGCGCAGATGGCGTGTCCGCTGTTCAGGGTGAAGAGCTTCCGCTCCAGATAGGCCATGAGGTTGTCCGCGAAGGTCAGGCCCGGGATGTCCGGCAGCTCGCCCTTCCAGGCGGATTTCTCTACGTCCCACTCGCAGTAGCGCTCCACGGCGGCGTCCAGGATGTTGTCAAAGCTGGGCTTGGGGCAGATGCGGTCCACGGCGCAGTCGGCAAAGCCGATGTGTTCCTCCAGGAAGGAAATCTCCTCGGCGCTCAGATGCTTGACCACCTCGTTTTTCAGGCGGGTGGTGGTCCGCAGGCCGTTCTCGCAGCAGACCACGTTCATGGGCGCGGCGTTCCCTGCCTGGATGCGGGCCTGGATGCCCCCGGCGATGGACTTGGCGATGATGGGCAGCACGTTGGGCCCCACGGCGGTGGTGATGAGGTCGCACTGAGCCACCTTCTCCGCAAACGCCGGGGAGGTAGAGATCACGCCGTCCACATTGCTGATGGCGATTTCTCCGGGCTCCTTGTCCAGGATGTGGACTGTGTAGGCGTGGTCTTTGTTCAGCGCCTCGATAATGGGCTCCACCACGTCGGCGAAGGTGACGTGCCAGCCCGCCTGGCTGAGCAGGGCCCCGATAAAGCCCCGGCCAATGTTGCCCGCGCCGATTTGAATTGCCTGTTTCATAGTGCTCCTCCTTAAAATGATCGTTTTTGAACGAGTAATCGATTTCGTGAACACTGGAATAAAGGCCGCCTCGCCCTTGAGACGGGGCGGCCCCTTAAAAAGTTACTTGCCCAGTTTCGCCTCCAGCTCAGCCTTTTGGGCCTCGTAGCCGGGCTTGCCCAGCAGGGCGAACATGTTCTTCTTGTAGGCCTCCACGCCGGGCTGGTCGAAGGGATTGACCTCCAGCAGATAGCCGGACAGGCCGCAGGCGTACTCGAAGAAGTAGATCAGCTGGCCCAGGGAGTCGGCGCTCTTGCCGTCGGTTTCCACGATGACGTTGGGCACGCCGCCCTCGGTGTGGGCCAGCAGGGTGCCCTCCATGGCCTTGTCCCGGATGTAGTCCATGGACTCCCCGGCCAGGAAGTTCAGCCCGTCGCCGTTGACCTCGTCCCGGGGCACCAGCAGCTGATGCTCGGAGGCCCCCAGGCGGACCACGGTCTCAAACATGATGCGCCGCCCGGCCTGGATATACTGGCCCATGGAGTGGAGGTCGGCGGTGAACTCCACGCTGGCGGGGAAGAGGCCCTTGCCGTCCTTGCCCTCGCTCTCGCCGTAGAGCTGCTTCCACCACTCCAGCATGAAGCGGAAGGCGGGGTCGTAGC
>CAMXKT010000010.1 GCA_947244595.1 uncultured Oscillibacter sp.
CACCGCCACCCGCGCCCACTTCGCCGTCTTCCTGTATCGCTACAGCAACGGCTGACTAAACTAAGCGCGTTTTCCCTTTACATAGTACCCGGGAAATGGGGAGGCTTACGCCTCCCTCTTTCCCGTTGTCCCGCCGCCCGGCGGGGAGGGGGTTCCCCCAGAAAAAAATCGGGAAAAACGGAAAATGGGTGTTGACAACCGGAGCGGTCCCGGCTATAATAATCAAGCAGTCTTTTCCGGGGGACGCAAGTTTACGCGGCTGTGCTGGAACTGGTAGACAGGCCAGCTTGAGGTGCTGGTGTCGATTCGACGTGTGGGTTCAAGTCCCGTCAGCCGCACCACGCTTCCCCTTCAGGAGGCTCACACCATGCGCGAGTGGTGGAATTGGCAGACTCGCTAGATTCAGGTTCTAGTGTCCTTTACGGACGTGCGGGTTCAAGTCCCGCCTCGCGCACCAGAAGGTTCCTGCCGGGGAGAGGTCTCCGGCAGGCCTCCCCCCCCCCGGAGTGATGAAAATTACATATTTTACGCGCGAGTGGTGGAATTGGCAGACTCGCTAGATTCAGGTTCTAGTGTCCTTTACGGACGTGCGGGTTCAAGTCCCGCCTCGCGCACCAGCTCAGAAATTCCCCTTACCGCTGCGCTTCCCGCCTTTGGCGGAAAGCTCCGCCGGACGGGGAATTTCTTCGCTTTCGGCCGAAATCCGCTGCGCTGGGTTTTCGGCCGAGGGGGACGGGAGACGCGGCTTCCCCCGCATACACCCTTTTCCTCGCGGTATCAAGGAGTGCATCCGGCTTCCCCCATATACACCCCCTTCCCGCAATGCCAAGGAGTGCGGTTGATAAGGGTCCTATGAATAGGAGGCGCTATGGAATTTTCAAAAGAGGAATTGACGGAGGCCAAGCGGCAGATCGATTCCACACTCCACAAGCTCGAAGAAACCGTCAAGACTCTCCGGGCCAAGGAGAACCCGGAGCGGTTCAAGTCCCAAATTACCTTAGCGGAGCGGCGCATCCATGCCTTTAAAATCGCGGCGCGTTTGATTGAGCAAGAATCAGCCTCCCTATAACTTATAAAAAGAACGTCCAGCCGACCGGCCGGACGCTCTTTTTGTTATCCTACCTCCCCGAAAAAAAGCCCGCCAGGGGTTTAGCTCTCAGCTCACCGCCAGGTTAGCGGCAGCGAGGAGGGCCGGACAGTCCACGCGTCAACCTCCAAACCCCCGCTCAATCTACGCCGCGGCCCGAAGACATGCGTAAAAACGGAGGCACGCCCTGCGCGCCCCCCGTTTTCTCTCTTCCACCGTGCACGGCGCATTCTCTCTTTTCGCAAAAGAGAGAATGGGGGGTGCATTGCCCAGCCATCATCATGGCTACTGACCGCCCCGCGCGTCAGCGCCGGAAAAACCCGCCCCGCCCGCAAGGGCGCGCATCAACCCCCCTCCGATTCAGGAGGAATCGCCACTTGGAACCCATTCCAGTCATACTCCCGCTCCTCCACGAGAGCCCAGGTATACCCCGCGCCCTCGCACTCCTCCCAGGTGAGAAATCGGAAGTAAAACTCCACCCCCAAGTGACAGGGCAGGATATCCATCACGATCTTCTCAATCTGCCCAAACTCCGCCGGGACCCCCACGGTTCCGGGAAACACCACCCGGACCTGGTTGGTCCCCATTTCAATGGCCTGGGCCCGGATACCGCAGCCCCGGATGGTCCGGTCAATGGCCTCCGGCGTCAGACTGTCTCCGTCGATCTGGAGCAGGGCCGCAATGGCCGCCCGGCGCTCCTCCGGGGTTACGGCGGCAGGGCGGCGGAGAAACAGCGCCTCCCGTCGGCGGAGCCCTTCGTCTTCTGCCGTGGCGGTGACGCCCTCCCGCTCCACCTCATCCAGGCGGGCGGATACGGCGTCCAGCCCCCTGCCCAAAGCAAAGATTTCCGCCCCGCTGAGAGAATCCCGATCCAGCCGGTAGACCCCCAGGGGGGCCAGCAGCGCCCACAGATATTCCTCGTACATCTTTTATGCCTCCTCCGCCAGCTCGGTTACCTCCAGGGTCCCCAGCACCGGCAGAACAGTGCTGTCCGCCGGGATGTCCGCCGCCGGGGCGGTAAAGCGGTAGTTTTCCACGCCCTCCAGCTCATAGAGCCGGTTTCCCAGTTCTGCCAGAAGTACGGCCCGGCCCAGCAACCGTCCGCCGAAGAAATCGGCGATGGCCTGCCGGGCGGATTCCAAGACCGCCTCTTTGTCCGCTCCCTCCTTGGGGGCCACCGCCACGGCCACGTTCACCGTTTTGCCGGTGGGGGCCAGGGCCTTCACCGTCACGGCGATCTCCCGCTTTTCCTGGAGCTCCGCTTGGAGTCCCGCCAGCAGCTCTTCGCCGGGGAGGCCGCTTTCTCCGGTGACGTAGACGTTCACCGTTCCGGGTCCCTCCGCCCGGCCCACGGCCTTGGCCGCCGTCACACCGGGGTAGCTCATGGCCGTGGTTTCGTACCAGGCCGTATTGGCCCCGTTGGGCAGACGGCGGTAGCTCTCCAGAATGCGGCCCCGGAAGGTCTCGTCGTCCTCCTCGTCGGCTCCGCCGGTGAAGGCGCCGGGATTGGTCACCGCCGTCACCGCCGTGGGGCAGGCCGTCAAAAACCGCACGGCTCCCGGCACCACGTTGCCCCCGGTTCCGGCCTTCACCGCTTCGGCAGAGGCGTCGGCGAACAGGGACCCCACGGGAATCACCGCGTCCTGTGTGGTTCGGACCCGGACCTCCTCCGCCGTCATGCACACTGTCCCCGCCGGGATGGTCAGCTCCATGGCCGGGGCCGCCTCCACGGAGAAGCGCAGGGACCCCCCGGACCGGGTGGCCCCCAGGCGCTTCAAGCCCCGCATGGCCCCATGGCGGTCCAGGTAAACGCCCTGAGCCGTCTGGGGAAAGCTCTGGTCCAGCACCCAGCCCGCCTGGATTTCCAGGGCTTGGAGCTCCGCCGCCGCAGCCCACAGCCGCACCGCCAGGTCACAGCCCGCCTCCGGTGTGAAGCCCGCCCGCTGGGCGAAGTCTGCCAGCAGCGTTTCATAAATGGTCTCGACGCTCCGCATATTCGTTCTCCCTTCTTTTTAAGGGAAGACCTCCACCGTCACCGGGAGGCTTTCCCCCTCATAGCGCAGCTTTACCGTCACATTCGCCGCGCCGCTCGGGCCCTGTTCCAGCGTCACGTCCTCCACCGTCACCGGTTCCGCCTCCAGAGCCTCCGTCACATATTGCCGGGCGGCGCTCCGGCGCTCCGAAGCGGGCAGGCGCCCCAGGGTCCGCAGGCGGCTGCCCAGGTCCTCCCAAAAGGGGAAGCTTCCCCTTCTGGCCGTCAGCCGAAAAAGCACCCGCTGGAGGAGGGCCTCCCGGCCCCCCACCCGGCGCAGTCCCCCTACGCCGTCGGCGATGTAATCCCCGTTTTTCAGTTCCAGTTCCATGGCTCCGCCTCCCTCAGCAGCTGCAGGGTTGATAAGACTGCCCGTTAACGGTGAGCTGTCCGGTGATGGACAGCCCGCCGGTGACGGATACCTGGCCCGCCCGGATTTCCACGCCGCCGTCCTGCTTTAAGTACAGCGAGTTTCCGCCGGGCCCGTAGATATAGACCTCCCCCGGCGCGATCTCCTTGACCTCCTCCAGGGGCCGGGTCCCGGCCACGCACTGTTCCTCACCGCCGGGTCCGCCCTTTACCACCAGCACAGCCGCTCCGTTGGCCGGGGTCCAGAGATAGCCCCCGGGACCGTAGACCGGCAGGTCCCGGACCTCTCCCCGGGTCATCACGCCCACCTTCTGACCGCTGATGGTGGTGACGCCCAGGTCCGTGTCCGCCGTAGCGCTCACCGGTTTGATCTGTCTTGAAAGCCACATGCCGTTTCCTCCCGTTTTTCTAGTTCAAAGGCTTCAGCGTCAGGGTGGCCGCGGCCCCGTTCCGGCTGTCGAAGCGGTTTTCCGTCTCCGCCACTCGAAAGGTCCCGGCCAATCCCATTCGCTCCAGGGACAGGGCCGCCCGGTCTCCCGGAAAGGCAGGGAAGCTCCCCGGCAGTGTTATCTCCACCGCCCAGGCGTCCTCTGCGGACCGCGCGATCTGGTACTCCCCCGTGTACCGCATAGCGGCCCAGGTGCTCTGTCCCGGCGTGTAGATCACCCGGCGGCACTGGCCTCCCTTGGCGATCATCTCCTGGTTTTTCACGGAGAAATCCTGGTTTCGGGTCTTGTCGATGACCAGCGCCTCCGTCAGCACGCCGTAATGGTCTTCCCGCAGCGTGCAGGAGAGCACCGGGTCCTTGTCTCCGATGGAGAGGACACGCCCCTCCTTTTCCGGTCCCGCCAGCAGCTCCCCTTCCGGGCTGAACCGGGGGACGAAGCCCCCGTAGGTCCGGCAGAAGTTTTCCACCGCCTTCCACTGGCTGCTGCCCGCCGCCACGGTGTACGTTGAGTCCGCCCGGACGTCTGCGGTCTCCCCGCAGGTGATGCCGTAGGGCTCCGCGTGGTTCTGCAGGATCTCCGCCAGAGTGGCCTGCTGGTAGGTGACGGGCCGGGACTCGTTGTCCAGCAGCCGGGCGGCATAGCCCCGGCCGGAGACCGTGGCCGTCAGCCCACCGCCGTCCAGATCCACCGTGTACTCGTCCACAATGGCCCGGAGCACCGTCTTCCCGTCCTCCTTCGCCGCGAAGCCCGCCGCTGTTTTCAGCGCCTGCGCCATCTCCTTTTGGTAGACGAAGCTGACGGTAAAGCTGTCGCAGGGCACCGACCCCGTGTGGGTGACCCGCCAGCTTAAAAGCGGCGGCAGCTCAAAAATCTGATGGTCCGCGGTGTAGAGCTTTCCCGTCACGGCACCTTCACCGCCTCTCCGGGGAAAATCAAGTTTGGGTTCTTAATCTGCGGATTGGCCTGAATCAAAGCCGTCAGCTCCACGCCGTACTGCTTGGCCACGGCCCAGAGGGTGTCCCCCTTCCGCACCGTGTGGACCCGCTGATTTTCGACGCCTTTTTCCGCCAAAGCGCCGCCGGGGCTTCCGCCTCCCGTTTCCACAGCCTTGAGACCGCCGTCATAGCCGCCTGGGTCCTCCCAGAACTCAAAGCGGTAGCGTACGAAGTCCGGCCTTGGCTCTTCCACGGCCTCCAGGGCCGTGAAGTAGGCTTTTTCCGTCTGCCAGACCGGGTGAATCAGCAGTCCAGGCCCCTCCTCCTGAAAGACTTCGGCCAGATCCTTGAACCGCTGGTAGGCGTCCTCCCCGGTAAAAACGCCCTCCCCCTTCAAGACCCGGTAGGAGCCCCCCAGCTCCTGCATCACGCAGGGCCCGAAGGGGACCTGGTGGACGGCGATCCGCCGCCGGCGCTCCACCGTGTATATCTCCGGGTTGTGGGGCCATGTGAACTCCTTAAAACGCATGGGCGTCAAGCGCACGCCGCGTCCCCCCTTTCACGGCCCCGCCGAAATTGGTCTTCCCTCCGGCGGGGCCGGTATCTGTCAATATATCGTAAACCCGCCGTCATACCGCCGGGCGTCCCGCTGGACCGCCCGGGACAGGGAGCGGGCACCGTCCTCCGCCCGGAGGGCGGCGCTCTCCCAGCCGCCGCCCCAGGGGAGGGCGCGGGACAGCCGTTCCCCCCGCCCCGCCGCTTCACTTAAGCCGTCTCCGCCAGAGAGGGCCGTCCCACTGCGTCCCGTGACGGCGAAAAAGTCCCCGATGGTCTTCCCGCCGACGGGCTTTTCCTGAGGAGAACCGTCCGCTTCTCCGGCATAGCGCCTCCCGGCGGAGTCCTTTTCAGAGTCCCGCCCTCCGGCGAGCTCTGCCGCCGGTTCCGCCGTCCGCGTATCCGCTGTCTCCCGCAGTGCCTCGCGCGCCCCGGGTCCGCCGAAAGGCTCCGGAGATCCCGCCGCCCCGCCTGTCCCGATCCGGGGCGTTCTCCGGATTTCCTCCTCCCGCCGGGAGGGCGTCAAAACGTCCGCCTCCGCGCGCCGGCCTCCCCGGACCGGGGCTCTCGTCTCTTGGCCCTGGAAGCTCTCCCAGGCGCTCACCGGTATCCCCAAAGCGCCGGATTCGCTGCCCGAGCGGTCTTCCTCCGCCTCTCGGACCATTTCCCAGGCCCCAGGGGCCCCAACCGGGGGCCCCCCGGCCTCTTCGGGCCTTGGTCCTCCGGCGTATCGCCCGGCTTTCCGGAAAACGGCGCTCTCCCACGCCGTCTCCGGGGCCGCCGGACTCCGCCGTTTCCCGTGGGAGGGGGTTTCCCTCTCCCAAACGGTATGTTCTTCCGCCTCCCCGCCCTCCGTCTTCCCGCCGCCCAGCAGCGCCCACAGCGCCGCCCGCTGCCGCTCCAGCTCCCAGCTTGAATAGTCCACGCCCGTTACTCCCTCCAAAGCGCGGCGAACCGCGCCGCGTCAAATTCCGGATTCACCGTCTCCGCCGGGGAGCGGCGGTCCTCCGGGCCGCCCTCCGCCAGACGCCGGAGCAGGCGGTCCATCTGCCGCCCCGTCAGGTCCGCCAGAACCTCCGTCTCGTCTCCATAGATCTGCTCCCCCTGAAAGAAGCAGCACTCGGCCAAAATCCGCCCGTTGCACAAGAGCACCCGCTCAAGAGGGTCCTCCGCCTCCCGGCACTGCCGCCAGAGCTCCAGCAGCCGCCCGGCCGTCAGGGGCCGCAGCTCGTCCAGGTCTCTCATGCGGAGGTCTCGATGCGCCGGGCCGCCACCACGGTGACCTTCTCCGCCACCATGGCGTTGAGCTTCCCGTCCTCCTCGATGCCGCTCCACTGGCAGTCGCTGTAAATGACCCGGCGGTCCGGCTTGCAGATCACCAGGGAGAAGTTTTTCATGTCGTAGAAGTTGATGCCGTCGGATATGGCGCTGTCCGTGGCATAGAGCCTGGTCAGCTCCAGGGTATAGCGCTTCTGCCCCTCGATGGTAGCCACCGGCTCGCTTTCGCCGAAGGCCTCCACACTCTGAGAGGTCTTGGACGCCTTGGCGGTGTAGCTCTGAACCACCGCCACCTTTCTGCCGTCCATCTCCAGATAGATGTCGGCGCTGGTGGGAAATCCCGTCATTGTTGTTCCCCCTCTCAAATCTCAATGTGGACGGTCAGCCGCACCTGGTTCAGCCCGTGGGCCACGGCGAAACCGAACTCCACCAGGCACACCGTGGGGTCCTCCGCCGAGGCGGTGACGGAAACCTCGTCATAGCCGTCGATGATCTCCGCCGCCAGCTTCTTTTCCAGCTCCACGATGACCTGGGACCGGATGGCCGCCCGATTCCGGGCGTTGTTCTTGCTCCGGGAAAAGCGGCTCCGCAGGGCGGACCGCACCGACGGGATCACGTCGTCCACGATCATGATGGTGGTCAGTTCCCGCCACGTAGCGTCCGCCGCGCCGCCGGTCTTGGTCCGGGTGGTGACGCCCCGCACCGGGGACACCACCCCCGCCACGCACTCCAGGGGGGTCACGCCGCCCCGGACCAGCAGGTCGATGTCGTTGTCGCTGTAATCCGCCGCCAGGCCCGTCAGGCCCTTGACCTTCACCCCGTTCAGGGGTACCGCCGGGTCGGAGCCGGAAGCCGCCAGGGCCGCCACCGCCGCCGCGGCGAATACGCCGGACAGGGGCTTTCCCGCTCCGTCCAGGGCGTCGGGGCCCACCAGCACCACACGCTCGCTGTTCAGCGCCGCCGCCCGGCTCACCAGGTCGGAAACCTCCGCCCCGGCGCAGCCCACCACGGCAATGCGCTCATGCCGGAGGCCGGAAGCCTCCTCCACGGCCCCTCGAAGGGCCTGGTGGACTGCCTCCTCGCCGCTGTCGCAGACCAGGACCTGTACGTCCTCCTTCCCCAGGACGGCGAAGGCCCGGGCGTAGTCCTCCGTTCCGCCGGTGTCCGCCACCCGGACCGCCGTCACGGCGGACGCGCCGTTTTCAAACAGCAGCCGCAGAATGGTGCTCATGCCCGCCGTCTCATCCTCGCCGAAGACGGAGACCCCGGCGGCCCAGCCCGTCACGGTGACGGGTTTGTCCGCCGTGCCCTTGACGGCCTTGGCCGCCACGCCGACGGTCCGTGCCGCCTGGCCCCCGGATATCACCGAGGAGGTGTCGTAGATCGAGTAAATCCCCGGCCGCTCATGCAGATTGTTCACTTCGCAAAACCCCTTTCAATACGAAATCCAGGAACTCCGTCTCCTGGTCCCCCCGCTCCGCCAGGAACAGCGCCTCGCATCGGAGCTTCCCCCGCCGGAGGAACAACCCCGTCTGCTTTTCCCAGGTCAGGGCCTCCCAGCTCAATTCTCCCGGGCGGATGCCCTCCGGCAGCTTTCCCAGCAGCGCGGCCGCCGCCGTCTCGGCTCCCTCCTCGCACTCCGCGGCCCGCTGGGCCCGGATGTCCACAGAGATCACGCCCTCCAGCCGCTTGCCGTAGACCTCCCGGACCTGTCCGCCGCTCCGGGTTTCTCCCAGGTATCCGCAAAAGCCCAGAGCCCGGCCCTCCGCCGTTTCTACGGAGACGGTGGCCAGGGCCGCTTTTCGCTCCTGGGCCCACTTGCCGGGGAAGGCGGCCTCCGCCTGCAGCCCCTCTCGCTTCAAGACGGAGATCACCGCGTCCCGGATCTGTCTTAACTCCTTCATTCCGCCTCCCTCGCCCGTTCCAGCACGGCCCGCCAGTGGCTGAGCGACCCGCCGATGTAGTGGGGCCGTCCGCTCCGCGCCCGGAAGCGCCGCCCGTTCCAGTCTACCTGGTCCCCGGTCCTCACGGGGGCCTTTCCCAGGTACAGCCACAGCCGCCCGTCCAACCCCCCGATGGGGGACGGCTCCGGCCCGCTCTCGCTCCGTGACCTCATCGGCTGGAGGAAGGCCCGGACGGTCTCCGCTGTTTCGTCCCGGCGCTCCACCGAGACCTCCTGCCCGTACCGGCGGAGGATCTCGTCCACCCAATGGGTCATCCTTCCACCCCCTGGGCCCAGAGCCCCGCCGCCCGGACGTAGGGTTCCATCAGCCATTCCGCCGCCTGCCGGAGCCGCTCCGCCCGCCGGGTGCGGTCCCCGCCGCTTTCCAGGCTTACGGAGACGTCTCCCGCGGAGAAGGAGGCCACGCCCTCTCCCGCCGCCAGGTCCGCCGCCGCCGTGAAGGCGGCGGCGCAGGGCAGGGCCTCGCCGCAGTCCGCCGCCGTCAGGCCCTCCCGAAGGCGGTCCAGCCAGGCCCGCTCCGCCGCCAGGCAAAGGGACTCCAGCAACGTTTGGTCCGCTGCGCCTCCGGCCGCCGCCAGGGCCAGCGCCAAGATCTGTTCTTTCATGTCCCCGTCAGCCCTGAGACGGAGTTCCGCCGCCGCCCGCGCTCAGTTTCAGCACCTTGGACGCGTCGGTGAACAGCTTGGCGAAGCCGGAGATGGAGGTGATGGCCGCCCGCTCCAGCTGCCGGTCGATGAGCTTGTCGTACTCCACCGTCACCTCGCCGCCGATTACCTGCTCCAGGGCGTAGCGCTTGTCCAGGCCGATGATGGTCCCCGCGGGCATGGCGTTCGTTCTCAGCAGCTTGGCCCCCAGGGGCGTGGACAGGGTCCCCGTGCCCTGGAAGTTCAGCCCTGTCAGGGGGTTCTGGAATTCCTTGAGCTTTAAGAGCTTCAGCATAGTGTCGCCCCCCACCAGCAGGGTGTTCATGGTGTAGGGGTCGAACTTGTTCCAGAACTCCAGCAGCGCGTCGTAGGTCAGCTCGCCGCTGTGGGTGATGACCTCGGCGGGGTTCTTGTTTCCGTCCCCCTCCGTCAGCACCTTGATGGCGTCTTGAAGGTGCATCTTCCCGATGTAGGCCCCGATCTGCCGCAGGGTCACGGAGAACAGGTCCAGCCGCTGGAAGCGGATGGCCTCATAGGAGGCCACCAGCATCCGTCCCCGCTTCTGGAGCTTGACCAGATTCTCCTGGGTCTGGACGGAGGTCTCGGGGATGCCGGCCCCCTCCTCCACGGGGAGCAGCTTTTTTTGGTCCTCCGTGGGCACGGAGGCGATGGAGCGGTAATCCATCCCGTCGAACTTGGTCACCGTGGCGGTGATGTCCGGCAGGATGCCCCCCTCCTCCAGTCCCTGGCGCACCACCCGGGACACGAACTCCGGGAACAGCACCGAGGACTCCGTGGTGTGGAAGAACTTCTCCACCGGGTCGCTGTCCGCCCCCTTGACGTGAATGTCGAAGCGCTTCAGCTGCCGCTGGAAGGCGTCCAGGCCCTCCACGGCGGTGCCCCGATAGCGCTCGCTGGGGTCCAGCTCCTCCAGCGCCTGGGTGAAGCTCTTCCCGCCGCGGCCGTACATCCCTTTTTCCAGCCGCACGTTCTCAAAATGATAGCTCATCGCTTTTTCCTCCTTCAATCTATCCGGCACGGGGCCCCGCCCCGTCGGCCTCAAACCAAAAACGCCTCCGCGTCCTCCGCCTGTCCGGCGTTCCGCTGCCGCAGCTGCACCGGGGCGGGAAACCGCTTTGCCGCCCGGCTCTCAAAGCTCCTCCGCAGTTCCAAAAGCTCCGGCTCCTCCAGCCGCTCCGCCGCCTTGGCGAAGATTTCTCCGTCCAGCCCATCGTCCGCCAGCATCGCCAGGCGCACCACCTCCCGCCGCAGATGCCGGAGGTACTTCCGCCCCAGCTCCGCTTCCTTATGGAGCGTCAGGTCCTTCTCCCGCTCCTGGCCGAAGCGCTTCAGCACCCCCGCCTCTCTCTGGGCGGGCACCGCCACGAAGGACCACTCATAGGCGTCCGTGATGTCCTTCAGCTCCCGGAAGCACAGTCCCCCGTCGTAGGTTTCCCCCGGCACGTGGGCGCAGCCGCCGTCCTCCGCGCCGCAGGTGGAGCACACGCTCCGTCCCGCGCTGCACCCCACGCTGACCTCTTTTTTGATGCCCCCCTCGATCTCGGCGATGAGGTCCTCGTTTTTCTCCGTCCGCAGCAGATAGGCCCAGCCTTTCAGCCAGCGGTACTCGTCCCCCGCCTGGGTTCTCCGGCCGGGCTCCCGGACCACCTCGGTCTTAAAAAGCCGGGCCGTCTGCCCCCGGGCGCTCCACTGGTGGTCAAAGATGCCGCTCTTTCCCACAAACAGCTCTCCCAGCCGCTCCAGAGCCTCGCCGTCGAAGCGCTCAAAGTCCCGGTCCACCTCATTGTCGCACAGCCGCAGAGTGAATACATACACCTGCTCCGCCGTCAGCTCCGTCTTGCTGAGGCCGTTGATCAGAGCCAGGTCCTCCGCCGCGACCTCGATTCCCTTCCAGTCCTCCATGTTCCTTCCTCCCATCTCTCACGCCTCTGCGGCGTCGTTCTCGATCCGCAGCTTCCTGGCCTGTTCCCGGTACAGGGCCGCCCGGGCCTCCTCCACCTCGTCCTGGAGGTTGATGTCGTCCCAGACCACCCGGAAGCCGCAGGGATAGCCCCGCATCCGCAGCCACAGCCTGCACACCCGCTCCACCACCGGCGTCAGCGTCCGCCGCAGGGCGGTGACCTCCGTGGTGAGCATGTCCGCCTGCTGGCTGCTCATCCGCTCCGTAGAGTTCCAGGTCAAGCCCAGCATAAAAGGCGGAATGCCCGTCTTGGCCACGATCTGCTCCAGAATCTGCCGCACGGGGACCTGGCTGTCCAAAACCGGCGCGTCCGCCCCGATGACCCGGATATTCACGTCTCCCGCCGCCACGAAGTCCCGGACGCTGCCGCCCCGGGTTTCCCGCATGGCCCGGGACCACTCCCCGGCCAGCAGCTTCCCCCGCTCCGCGGCCCCCTCGCCCCCCTGACAGGTGACGGCGAAGCGGAGATTCCCGCACCGCTCCCAGTTCACCCCGATGGTGTGGTAGATTTTCATCAGAATGTCCGCCAAAAAGGGCAGGGACCGCAGCAAAGACACCCCGTAGGGGTTCTCCGCCTCCGGGTTCAGCGGCGTGAACAGAATCAGATCCTGATAGGGAAGCTGTGCCATCCGCCCCCGCTCGTCGGGCCCCCAGACGGTGAAGGCCAGGGGGTTCTCCCCCTCCCGGATCTCGATGTCCTCCACCCGGCCGCACAGCAGGGCGGCAATGTCCCGATTCCCCAGGGCGGGGACGATCTCCCCCACCGCCCGCCCGCAGGTCAAAAGGGAATCCAGATAGCAGTCCAGAAAGGCGTTCAGACCGAACTGCCCCCGCCCCGTGGGCACGGTCCGCAAAAACTCCCCCAACTCCCGTTCCGCCGCCCTGTCCTCACAGGAGACCGTCACGCCCCCCGCCATGCGGATAAGCTTGTAGATCGCCGCGTCCACCACCGGCACGGCCTCCCGCACCGCCCGGTAGAGCCGGGCCTCCCCGTTGCGCAGGGGCACGTACTCCCCCAGCATGCCGAAGGGGTGCTTCTCCCAGTTTCGAAGCTGTACCGCCGCCGGTCTTGTCTCCGCCGCCTGCTTTTTCCGCCGCTTCAACGCTCCATCTCCTCTCAAAACACGTCCTCCCGCTCCACCGCCAGGGCCAGAAAGCCGTCCTCCTCCCGCTCCCCCGCCAGATCCATGGCGAAGTACCGCATGTCGTCCATGGCGTGGTCGTCCTTTTTCCGGGGCGCGTCCCGCTCTCCCCGCTGCTCCCAGCAGTACTGGGAGATCTCCCGCAGACAGTCCCGGCAGCTCCTGCAGAGGACCATCCGCCCCTGCCGGAGCAGGTCCGCCGTCACCCGGAGGCCGTCGGCCACGTCGTTGTCAGCTTTGACCACCCGGAAGCCCCGCCGCCGCAGGGCCTCCATGAAGCTGGCCGCCGACGGGTCCACGATCACCCGCTGGATCTCCCGTCCTCCCGCCAGCCGCTCCAGGTCCTCTGCGTACTCCGCGTCTGTTTTCTGCCGCCCCTCTTTCCTGGAGTCGTAATAAAACTCCTTCGTCCGGTACCACACCCCGTCCCGGAGGCCCCACAGCCCGAAGGAGGCCGGGTTCACCGTCCCGTAGTCCGCCGAGATACGCCACGCGAAGAACCCACCTTCTGGGACCTCCGCCGCGTCCCGCGACCGGTCGAAGAAGTCGTAGATCAGCCCCTCCGCCGCCGTCCACTCCCCCAGCACGAACCGCCGGTAGAAGGCCCCGGAGTAGTTCCGCCGGTAGCGCTCCCGAATCCGCTCCGTCAAAACCGGGTTGTCTTCCATGGTGAAGTGGAGCCGCAGGGCCCGCCGTTCCTCCGCCTTTAAGATCCACTCCTGGTAAAACCAGTGCCCGGGCCCCTCCGGATTGCAGTTGAACCACAGCCTGCTTCCCGGCACGCTGCACCGGGCCGCCGCCTGCTCCACGAAGGACCGGGGCATCAGCGCCGCCTCGTCCAGCAGCACTCCCGCCAGGGTGCTCCCCTGGATCAGGGCCGCGCTGGACTCGTCCCGCCCGCCGAAGAGCAAAAAGGTATTCTCGTGCCCTCCAAACCGTACGGTCAGCGTGTTTTCCCCCCGCCGCTCCCGGACGTCCATGCCCAGCCGCCGGAGATAGGGGGCCAGCTCCGTCAGCAGGTTTCGCCGCACCGAGACGATGGTTTTCCCGCAGATCCCAAACTGCTTCCCGTTAAAGTCCGCCTGAGCCCATAAGAAGAAGCTGAGCCCCGTGGCAAAGGTCTTCCCGCTGCGGACCGCCCCGTCGCAGATGACGGCCTCCCACCGGGGGTCCTGCCACCAGGTCAGGACCCGGAGCTGCTTGGCCGAGAACCGGGGCCCCTTATTCGCCATAGTGTTCCTCCAGCTGTCCGGCGGCGTCCTCCAGGGCCCGGTACAGCTCCTCGGCCCCGCCGCCGCCGTGTTCGTCCAGAAGACCGTACAGGGTCTCCAGGGCCCGCACCCGGTCCACCAGCTTCACTTCCACGCCCCCCTTGTCCGTGACCTTCAGCTCCGCTACGGCGGAGAGGTCCAGCGCCCCCGGGTCCGCCTCCTTAGGAGACAGCGCCAGCCGCGCCGCGTCGTTGGCCCTGCCGAAGGCCAGCTGAGCCAGCCGCCGGAGGACGTCCTCCCGCCGGAGCTCCCCCGCCGCGGCGCTCCGCATCTTCTCCAGCCGCCGCCGGACGCTTTTCAGGGCCAGCGCGGCGAAGCCGTCCTCCCGGCCCGCCGCCTCCGCCGCCTGCTCCGGGTCCATGGTCCGCAGGTACGCGGTACAGAACGCCCGGTTTTCCCTTCCTCGTTCCATTCTTCACTCCCCCTCATATCCCGTCTCCACTTTCCCGGATAGTTGCACGGCTCCGTACACGGCCGAAAAAAATTTTGCCCGGCGCGGGAAAAAATGTGCTATACTCAGTTTGTCGAAAGTTTGTCAAAAAACTGTTCCACGTGAAACCATGTGCAAGGAGGCGCTTCCCATGCTGACGCTCTTGACCGGCCGGGCCAGGACCGGCAAATCCACCACGGTGCTGAACCGGATCGCCGCCCGCCCCGGCGGCCGGGACCAGATTCTCCTGGTGCCCGAGCACGCCTCCCATCAGGCGGAAGTGGACCTGTGCCGGACCTGCGGGGACACGGCCAGCCGCTTTGCCGAGGTGCTGAGCTTCCGCCGCCTGTCGGACCGGGTCCTCTCCATCACCGGCGGCGCGGCCCGGGTGACCCTGGACGCCGGGGGGAAGCTCCTCACCCTGGAAAAGGCCCTCCTGGAAATTTCCCCGGAGCTGACGGTCTACCGCCGTCCCTCCCGGAAGTCCGCCTTTCTCCGCCGCCTGCTGGATCTTTTTGACGAGCTCCGCTGCTACGAGGTCTCCCCCGAGACCCTTTATGAGCAGTCCCAGGCCGTGGCCGGGGCCACCCGGGACAAGCTCCGGGATCTAAGTCTTCTGTACGCCGCCTACGAGTCACGCCTTCTCCGCCCCGGCCTGGACGCCCGGGACTATATGACCAAGCTCTGCGACAGCCTGGAGGCGTCGGAATACGCCCTGGATAAGGATGTCTACATCGACGGCTTCACCTACTTCACCGCCCAGGAGCGCCGCTGCCTCTCCATCCTCCTCCGGCAGGCCCACTCCGTCACCGTCACCCTCCTGGGGGAGCCCAACAGTAAAGAGGAGATCTTCGAGGCCTCCCTCCGCACCTTGGAGCGCCTCCGCCGCCTGGCGGAGCGGGAGGGGAAGCCCGTCAAAATTGAGAATCTCACCGCCCGGGATCCCTCCGCCCTGGGCCATGTGGAGCGCCATTTCTTCGGAGCGTCCGTCCCCTATGAGGGGGACTGCGCCCAGATCCGCCTTCTCCAGGCGGACACGCTCTTTTCCGAGGTGGAGCAGACCGCCGCCGCCATCCGCCGCCTCCTGGCGGAGGGGAAATGCCGCTGCCGGGACATCACGGTGGCCGCCCGGAATATCCAGGACTACGAGGCCGTCATCGAGACGGTCTTCGAGCGCTGGCAGATTCCCGCCTACCTCAGCCGCCGCAGCGATATTCTGGAAAAACCGGCCCTCAGCCTGCTCACCGGCGTCCTGGCCTCCGTGGGGGGAGGCTATGAGTACGACGACATGTTCCGCTGGCTGAAAACCGGCCTGGCGGGCCTCTCCCCGGAGGAGTGCGACGAGCTGGAGAACTACGTCCTCAAGTGGGAGGTCCACGGGGGCATGTGGCTGCGGGATGTGGACTGGCTGGAGAACCCGGACGGCTACGGGGCCCCCTGGACCCCCGCCCGGGAAGAGCGGCTGGCCCGGGTGAACGCCCTGCGCCGCCGGGTCCAGGTTCCCCTGGCCCGCCTGGCGGAGGGATTGAAGGCCGGGGAGACCGCCGCCGAAAAGGTCGGCGCCCTCTACGGCTTCATGGAGGAGCTGAGGCTCCAGGACGCCCTGGAACGCCAGATGAGGTCCCAGGCGGCGGCGGGCCGTCTCCAGGAGGCGGAGGAGACCGCCCAGCTCTGGGAGATTCTCTGCGGCGTGCTGGACCAGTTCGTGGAGATCCTGGGGGACGAGCCCCTGGACCTGGAGGAGTTTGCCCGCCTGCTCCGCCAGGTGCTGGCGGAATACAGCGTGGGCACCATCCCCGTCTCCCTGGACCAGGTCCAGGTCTCCGGTGTGGCCCGGAACGACCGGCACGCCGCCGGCTACCTCTTTCTTCTGGGAGTCAACGACCACGTCCTCCCGGCCCCCGGCCAGTCCGGCGGCATTTTGAACGAGGACGACCGGGAGGAGCTGGCCCGGCGTGGAGTGGAGCTGGCCCCTACCGGCATGGATCAGATGAGCGTGGAGCTCCAGAACCTCTACGCCGCCCTGGCCCAGCCCAGGCTGGGTCTGACGGTGAGCTGGCCGGCGGCGGACGTCTCCGGGGCGGAGCTGCGCCCCGCCTTTGTGGTGGACCGGCTGCTGGCCCTGTTCCCCGCTCTCCGCGTCCAGCGGGAGCCCGCCTCCCGGGATTACCGGCTGACGGCCCCCCTGCCCGCCCTGGAGTCTGCCGTCCCCGGCGGGGCCCTCTGGGGCTGGCTGGAGGAGGAACCCGCCTTCCGCCCCCGGCTGGAGGCCATGGAGCGCGCCGCCGCCCAGACCCGGGGCTCCCTGTCTCCCCGGGCGGTCCGGGCCCTCTATGGGGCGCGGGTGGGCATGTCGGCTTCCCGCCTGGAGCGGATACGCACCTGTCATTTCGCCTATTTTATGGAGTACGGCCTCAAGGCCCGGCCCCGGACCCCCGCCGCTTTCGACGCGCCTCAGATCGGCACCTTCCTTCACTTCCTCCTGGAGCGGGTCACCCGGGACGTTCAGTCCCTGGGGGGCTTCGACCAGGTGGATGAGGAGACCCTCCACGCCCTGGTCCGAACGTATATCGACGAGTACGTGGAGAAGGAGCTCCGGAATTTCCAGAACCGGAACGCCCGCTTCCGCTACCTCTTCGCCCGCCTGAGGAACACCGCCTACGCGGTCATCGACCAGGCGGCGGCGGAGCTCCGCTGTTCCGACTTTGTCCCCCTGGCCTTCGAGCTGTCCTTCGGGGACGGCGGAGACCTGCCCGCCGTGGTGATCTCCGAGCCGGACGGACAGCTCCGGGTGGGGGGCAAGGTGGACCGGGTGGACGGTTGGCTGAAGGATGGAAAGCTCTACCTGCGGGTGGTGGACTACAAGTCCGGCAAAAAGTCCTTTGACCTCTCGGCGGTCCGCATGGGCCTGGATATCCAAATGCTCCTCTACCTCTTCGCCCTCCGGGAGACCGGCGCCGCCCGCTTCGGCGCCCAGGTCGAGCCCGCCGGGGTTCTCTACCTCCCCGCCAGGGACGAGGTCCTTTCCGCCCAGCGGAACATCCCCCCGGAGAAGCTCCGGGCCGAGCGGGAGAAGCAGCTCCGCCGCTCCGGCCTCCTCCTGGCGGAGCCCCAGGTCCTCCAGGCCATGGAGCACGAGGCCCTCACCGAGCCCCGCTACCTCCCCCTTCGGGTGAACAAGAGCGGGGATCTCTCCGGCAGCCTGGCCTCCGCCGCCCAGCTGGGAAAGCTGGGCCGGTATGTGGATTCCCTCCTTCACGACATCGCCGGGGAGATCCGCCGGGGGAACATCGACGCGGACCCCTGCTGCCACACGGAGGAGGACAGCCCCTGCCGGACCTGCGACTGGGCCCCCGCCTGTCACTTTCAGGACGGCCGGGACAGCGACCATCTGAACGTCATCCTCCCCGTGAAGCCCGAGGACTTCTGGCGGGAGATCGAAGAAAAGGAGGCGGACTGACATGCCGCTCACGCCCCAGCAGCGCTCCGCCGTGGAGAACCGGGGGGGCAGTCTCCTGGTCTCCGCCGCCGCCGGGTCCGGCAAGACCCGGGTCCTGGTGGACCGCCTCTTCCGCTATGTGACGGAGGAGCGCTGCAACGTAGACGACTTCCTCATCATCACCTACACCCGGGCCGCCGCTGCGGAGCTCCGGAGCAAGATTGCCGCCGAGCTCTCCCGCCGCATGGGCGAAAATCCCGGGGACGCCCATCTCCGCCGCCAGCTCCTCCGGGTTTATCAGGCGGACATCAAGACGGTGGACGCTTTCTGCACCGCCCTGCTCCGGGAGAACGCCCACCTCCTGGCCCGGGAGGAGGACAAGCACGCCCTGACCCCGGATTTCCGCGTCCTGGACGACGGCGAGGCCGCCGTCATCCGCCGCCGGTGTCTGGACCGGACCCTCTCCCGGTTCTACGAGGACCTGACCCCCGGCGGCGAGCAGCTGGCGGACACCCTGGGGGCGGGCCGGGACGACGCCGCCCTGGCGGACCTGGTGCTGGAGCTTTACGACAAGCTCCAGAGCCACGCCTCCCCGGAAAACTGGCTCCTCCGGAGCCGCGCCGCCTGGGAGACGCCCGCCTCCCGCTTTGACGACACCCCCTACGCCCAGGTCCTCCTGACCTCTGTCCGCCGCCGCGCCGCCCACTGGGCGGACCAGCTCCGCCGGGCGGCGGGACGGACGGAGGGCGACCCCGCCCTGGCCTCCGGCTACGGCGCGAAGTTCCTGGAGTCCGCCCGGGGCTTCCAGGACATGAGCGAGGCCCCGGCGTGGGAGACGGCCCGGATCCTCTCCGCCTCCGTCGTCTTCCCCCGCCTGACGACCCCCAGGGGCCGGAAGGACGATCCCCTGCTCCTCTCCCTGAAGCAGACCTGGGAGGGGGCCAAGGCCGCATTGAAGTCCCTTCGCTCCTGGCTGGATGTCTCAGGGGACGAGGCCCTGGAGGACCTTCGGGCCGTGGCCCCCGCCATGCTGGCCCTGGCGGACCTGACGGCGGAATTCTCCGCCGCCTTCCGCGCGGAGAAGCTCCGGCTGAACGCCGCCGACTTCTCCGATCAGGAGCACCTGGCCCTGACCCTCCTGGTGAGGCCCGACGGCGCCCCCACGGAGCTGGGGGAGCAGGTTTCCGCCCGCTACGCCGAGATTCTGGTGGACGAGTACCAGGACGCCAACGAGGTCCAGAACGCCATCTTCCGCGCCGTCTCCAGGGAGGGGAAAAACCTCTTCACCGTGGGCGACGTGAAGCAGAGCATCTACCGCTTTCGCCTGGCGGACCCCACCATCTTCCTCCGGAAGTACGCCGCCTTCAAGCCCCACACCGAAGCCCAGGACGGCGAGGACCGGAAGATCGTCCTCTCCCAGAACTTCCGCTCCCGCCAGGAGATCCTGGACGCCGCCAATTTTATCTTTGAGAATATACTTTCCGTTGAAATGGGAGAGCTTAATTACGATGAGGACTCGGCCCTCCACTTCGGCGCGGCCTACTATCCCCCCCGGGCGGACTGCCAAACGGAGTTCCACCTGCTCACCGCCCGCCGGAAGTCGGCGGAGGATCCCCGCCCCGTGAAGAAGCTCGCCGCCGAGGCCCGCTTTGTGGCCCGCCGCATCCGGGAGCTCCTGGACCAGGGCTTCCCCGTCACGGACCCCGACGGCTCCCTCCGCCCCTGCAGGCCGGAGGACGTCGTCATCCTCATACGCTCCCCCGGCAGCCGGACGGAGGCGTTCGCCGCCGCCCTGGCGGAGCGGGAGATTCCCTGCTCCTTTCAGGAGGACTCCGGCTTCTATGAGACCATGGAGGTCTCCACCGCCGTCTCCCTTTTGGAGGTCATCGACAACCCCCGCCAGGACGTACCTCTGATCTCCGTCCTCCGCTCCCCCATCTTCGGCTTCACGCCGGACCGCCTGGCGGAGATTCGCGCCGCCGCCCCCGACGGCGATTTTTACCAGGCCGTGGCCGCCTCGGAGTCCCCGGACTGCGCCGCCTTCCTGGAGACCCTGAACGGCCTCCGCCTGGCCGCCCGGGACATGAGCGTCCACCGCCTCCTCTGGCACATCTACAACACGCTGAACCTCTTAGGCCTCTACGGGGCCATGGACCGCGGTCTGGAGCGCCGGGAGAACCTGGTCTCCCTGGCCCGGCAGGCGGAGAGCCTGGAGTCCGGCGGGTGCCGGGGCCTCTTCGCCTTCGTCTCCCGCCTCCGCCGCCTCCTGGAGGAGGACAAAGCCCCCGCCGCCTCCGCCGCCGTCTCCGGCGGGGTCCGCCTCATGAGCGTCCACAAGTCCAAGGGCCTGGAGTTCCCCATCGTCATCCTGGCGGACCTGGATCACGCCTTTTCCCGCCAGGATTTCGACGCCTCCGTCCTGGTCCACCCCTCCCTGGGTCTGGGCCCCCGCCGGGTGGACCTCAAGCGGAAGATCCGCTACCCCACCCTGGCCCGGACCGCCGTGGAGGAGACCCTCCGCCGGGAGAATCTGGCCGAGGAGCAGCGGGTCCTCTATGTCGCTATGACCCGGCCCAAGGAGAAGCTCATCCTGGTGGACTCCCTCTACTTTGCCGAGACCCGCCTCCAGCGTCTGGCGGCCTCCGCCGCCCTCCCGGTGCCCCCGGAGGCCGTGGCCGCCTGCCGGACCTTCGGCGAGTGGCTGCTGCTGCCCCTGCTCTGCCGCCCGGAGGCGGAGCCCCTCCGGGCCCTGGCCGGGGCCGAGGTCCCGGCCGTCCCCTGTTCCGGCTCCCCCTGGCAGATTTTCCTCCATGACGCGGAGGACTTCCGGGACCGTCCTCCCCGTCCCTTCGCGTCTGCCGGAGACGAGGTCCCCCAGGTCCCCTTCGACCCCGCCCTCCTCTCCTTCGAGTACCCCTACGCCCGGGAGGCGGCCCTCCCCGCCAAGCTGACGGCCACCCAGTTAAAGGGCCGCCCCCTGGACCAGGAGATCGCGGAGAACGCCGCCCGCACGCCCTATCTCCGCCCCCTCTCCCAGCCCAAATTCCGCCGGGGGCAGACCGGCCTCACCCCCGCCGAGCGGGGCTCCGCCACCCACTTGGTCCTTCAATATCTGGACTTCCAAAACTCCGACGTCCCCGCCCAGATTGCCGCCCTGGCGGAGAAGGAGCTCCTGACTCCCCAGCAGGCGGAGGCCGTGGACGCCCCCGCCCTCCGGCGGCTCCTGTCCTCCCCCCTGGCGGAGGAGGTCCGCCGGAGCCCCCGCTGTCTCCGGGAGTACCGCTTCACCCTCCTGGTCCCCGCCCGGGAGATCGACCCCCGGGCCTCCGAGGACGGCGGCTCCGTCCTGCTCCAGGGCGTGGCGGACCTGTGCTTCGAGACGGAGGGCGGCCTCGCCGTGGTGGACTTCAAGACGGACCGGGTCTTCGCCCCCCAGGAGGTCGCCGCCCGCGCGGAGGTCTACCGCCCCCAGCTGGAGGCCTACAGCCTCGCCCTCTCCCGGGTTCTGGAGCGCCCCGTGGTCCGGCGGGTGCTGTACTTCCTGGCCCCCGGCGTGTCCCTGGATCTCTGAGGGCAAAAAAACAGCCGCCCCGTCCCTTGACAAAGCGGCCCGATCCGGTATAATAGACATAGAAGGACGCCGCCGCGCGGCGGTCAGCCCTGCTTGCTAACGAATCAATGACCCGTTAACCGCTCGGTGCCAGCCGGGCGGTTAACACGCTTTTATGAGAAGAGGAAAGGTCTTCCAGGCTGCTTCAAGCGCCGGGTCAGCGGCAGCGGATAGAGGAGGACAGTCCATTCGACAACCTCCCCCCCCCGCCCGCACCACGCCGCGGGCAAAAGACATTCGTAAAAGACGGAGGCACGCCTTGCGCGTCCCTCCGTCTTTCGTCCCCTCGAGGGGACATACTTCCTTTTCTCTTTTGGACCGTGCACGGCCCGTTTTCTCTTTTCCTTCTGGAAGGAAAAGAGAAAATGGGGGGTGCAATGAACCAGCCATCATCATGGCTGACATCCACCCCGCGCGTCAGCGCCGCATTATAGCATAAATTTGTAACATATTCGTAACGTTAGAGCCTCCAAACCCCGGATTTTTTCCAAAAATTCCACCGGAAGCCCTTGTTTTTTCCAGCGGCGCTGATATAATGGACCTACATTATGAACGCGCGCCGGGCCTGGTGGTACAGGGCGTCGGCGGCGATGTAAAGGAGAAAACGCCTATGAAGAAGAAACTGTTATCCCTGGCCCTGGTCTTAGCCATGGCCTTGACCCTGCTGCCCACCGCGGCTCTTGCGGCGCAAACACATAGTGCTGCTGATTGTCAGGGTAGTGTTCCCCAAGACGCTACCTGGACCAGCGCGGGCGCATCTGGCCACACAACCAGCTGCTCAGAAACAGGTTGCACGATTACCGATGACCACACCTTTGGTAATTGGGCAGATAGCAAGCGGACCTGCGCTGTGTGTAGTTACGAAGAGACCTGCACTCACGCCATGAAAACATGGGCAGTCGACACTGACGCCACGAAATGCAAGGAGACCTGCGATACCTGTGGAACGGTAACGACAGCGGCCACGGCCCACGTGTATGATAAGACTGCTGCAACCCCCACCGGAAAATGCACCCACTGCCAAACTGCACATGCGACCCACTCCTATCCCGACAAAGAAGCCACCAGCCCCAGCGGAAAATGCAATGACTGCGGTAAAGCCTGTGATCATGGTGCCACTGCGGCGGGTGCAAAGTGCACCACCTGCGGCGTGACAAAGCCCGCCGAGGCCAAGGCTGTCACCGCCTTTACCGTCACTCCCCCCACAAGCGTCAAAGCCGAAGGCGCTGCAGTTTTTACCATCGCCACGGCCTCCACGTCTGAGGGAGAGAGCGCCGACGCCAAAGCCGCCCTGAGCGTGAAAAGCGTTACCTGGAAGCAGAATGACCAGGCTATTACTACTCAGCCCGCTCTCGGCAAGGCCCCCGCTACGCCTGGCGACTACGCCGTGGAAGTTCTTGCGCAATCCGGTAACACTGCCGCTTTCACGATTACAGACAGCGTGAAAGCGACCGTCGCAAAAGTTACCGTTGGTCCCAAGGACACCACCCCCACGACTCCGACGACTCCGACGACCCCCGAGCCCCCGAAGGACGAGAACAAGGCTCCCTCCACCAACTCCCAGGGCATCCCCGTGGCCTCCGAGGTCTCCACCTCCAAGCAGGCGGACCAGGCCATCGGCATCCTGAAAAACAGCAACGCCAACACCCTCCAGGAAAACCTGCTGAAGAGCGACTCCGCCCTCAGCTCCTTCCAGTCCCTGGAATCCGCCGTTCAGGTGGCCAAGAATGTCCGCGTTGAGGTGGAAGTGGACCGGGCCGGAGCCCCCAGCGCCGTCCGCGGCGGCGTGGCCGTCAGCGGCGCGGCCTTCAACGCCTCCAGCTCCAACACCACCGTCAAGCTGGTGGTGAACGCTCCCTCCCAGGCCTACTCCGTCTCCTCCGGCTATCAGGTCAGCATGACCCTTACCGGCGTTTCCAACCCCGCCAAGCTGGACGTGCCCGTCGTGCTCACCCTGCCCCTGCCCTCCGACGTGCGCTCCGACCGTGTGGTGGTTCTCCACTATCACGGCGGCAGCTCCTCCCCCGACGTCATCGTCCCCGTGGTGAACGGCAATTACATCCGCTTCACGGTCACCGGTTTCAGTGACTTCGTGGTCACCGACGAGGGCGCGGCTCCCCAGCGGGGCACCAGCTCCGGCTTTGTCACCGTGAACTCCAAGAAGAACGACTCCGGCCTGGACAGCGCCACCCTGGCGGCCATTGCCGGAATGCTGACCGGCGACGGCGTGTTCGCCGACGTGCCCAAGGAGCATTGGGCGGCGAAGGAGATCCGCTGGGCCCGCGACGGCGGCCTGATGAGCGGCTATGGAACCGGCGCTTTCGGTCCCAACGGAGCCACTACCCGCCAGCAGCTGTGGATGGTCCTGGCCCGTCTGGACGGCCTGCGTCCCGCGGACATGTCCGTGGCCCGGACGTGGGCGATGAACGCCGGCGTGTCCGACGGCACGAACCCCAACGGGGCTCTGAGCCGCCAGCAGCTGGTGACGATGCTGTACCGGTTTGCCAAGACCAAGGGTGTGGACGTGTCTGCGTCCGCGAAGCTGGGCTCCTACGCGGACGGGGCGAAGGTCGCCTCCTACGCGAAGGACGCCATGAGCTGGGCCGTGGGCAAGGGCATTGTGACCGGCTCCGGCAGCAAGCTGAATCCCGAGGGCACCGCCACCCGCGCCCACTTCGCCGTCTTCCTGTATCGCTACAGCAACGGCTGATCAACCCAAAAAATCTTACCTTCAAATAACAGTACCCGGGAAAGGGGGAGGCGCAAGCCTCCCCCTTTCCCGTTCCATTGTCATCAAAAAATTACCACTTCTAAAACCGCCGTCCCCGGGGAATCTAAAAACGATCTTGACAGGATTGGAGGGATTCCCATGGTAATCGACAAGATCGCCGTCCTGCTGGCCGTCATCGGCGCGCTGAATTGGGGCGGTATCGGCCTCTTCGGCTTTGACGCCGTGGCCTGGCTGTTCGGCGGGCAGATGGCGGTGTTTTCCCGGATCATCTACGCCCTGGTGGGTCTGGCGGGCCTGTGGTGCCTGACGCTGCTGTTCCGCTTGGACCGGGAGACCGCGGCCAACCCGGCATAAAAAAGCCCCCTTGGGGGGCTTTTTTTATGCCGGGTTGGGTTTTCAGAACTTCAAAAAGTTCTGAAAACCCATTGATTGAAATAGTGCAGGAAACCCCTCCTGGGTTTCCCGCACACACCCTTCCTTCCCGTTGTGGAGCCTGCACCCCTGTGCTGGCCATTCTCCCGGTTCATGAACATTTTAAAAACCCCTCCCGCCCCTCCTTTACTTCTTGTCTCAAATGCTCTATAATCGCACATAATGTACCATATAAATGGAAAGGAAGGACCCATAAAATGGAAGACAAACTGCGCGAATACGCCCGCCTGCTGGTCCGGGTGGGCTTGAACCCCTATCCGGGCCAGCGGATGGTCATCTCCTCCCCGGTGGAGTGCGCCCCCTTTGCCCGCCTCTGCGCGGAAGAGGCCTATGACGCGGGCTGCTGCGAAGTGGTCATGAACTGGACCGACGACGCCATGACCCGCATGAAGTATCTCCACGCTGCGGAGGAGGTCTTCGACACGGTGCCTCTCTGGCGGCGGCACTTCTTCAATGACCAGGCCCTGGAGGGCACGGCCTATCTGGCCATCTCCGCCAGCGACCCGGAGAACCTGAAAGGCGTGGCCTCGGACCGGATTATCCGGGCCCAGCGGGCCAGCGGCAAGGCCCTCAAGGACTTCGACCGCCTCCAGATGTGCGGCGGCTTCCCCTGGTGCATCGCCTCCATCCCCATTCCGTCGTGGGCGGCGCGGGTCTTCCCGGACAAGGGGGAGGACGAGGCCGTCCGGGCCCTCTGGGACGCCATTTTCCAGGCCGTCCGGGTCACCGGGGACGGCAAGGCCGTGGAGCGCTGGCAGGAGCACCTGGAGACTCTGGAACGCCGCCTGGAAAAACTGAACGCCCTGAATTTGAAATCCCTCCATTACACCAACTCCCTGGGCACAGACCTGACCGTGGAGCTGCCCGAGGGCCATATCTGGGAGTCCGGCGGGGACCATACCCTCTCCGGCCGGAGCTATATTGCCAACATCCCCACGGAGGAGATCTTTACCTCCCCCCTGAAGACGGGCTCCAACGGCGTGGTGTACGCCTCCATGCCCCTGGTCCACGACGGCAACGTCATCGACAAATTCCACTTCGTGGTGAAGGAGGGGAAGATCGTGGAGGTCCACGCGGAGCAGGGAGAAGAGACCCTGAAAGCCGCCGTTGGCGTGGACGAGGGGGCGGCCTACTTCGGCGAGGCGGCCTTGGTCCCCTACGACAGCCCGATTTCCAACCAGAACCTCTTGTTCTACAACACGCTTTTTGACGAGAACGCCGCCTGCCACATCGCCTTCGGGGAGGCCTACCCCTGCCTGGAGGGCGGACAGAAAATGACCAAGGACGAGCTGAAACAGCGGGGCCTCAACGACTCCATCACCCACGTGGATTTCATGATCGGCACGGCGGATCTCTCCATCGTGGGGACCACCCGGGACGGCAGAGAGGTTCCCATCTTCATCGACGGCAACTTCACATCTGAATTTTGACCCCCGCAAATCACATACAAGAAATGAGGAAATCACTATGGCAGTAAAATTACAGGAGACCACCCCCGACGTCCTGATCTGCGACGGCGCCAAGGTCAGCGGCGACGTGACCCTGGCTAAGGGCGTCAGCGTCTGGTATAACGCCGTCCTCCGGGGGGACGACGGGGCCATCACCGTAGGGGAGAACACCAACATCCAGGACTGCGCCGTCCTCCACGAGGAAACCCGGGTGGGCGCGGGCTGCACCATCGGCCACGGGGCCATTGTCCACGGCTGCACCGTAGGGGACAACGTCCTAGTGGGCATGGGCACAGTGATTCTGAACGGCGCGAAGATCGGGGATGGCTGCATCGTGGGGGCCGGGGCCCTGGTGACGGGGAAGATGGACGCCCCCGCCGGGTCCATGATCTTAGGAAGCCCCGCCAAGGTGGTCCGCCCCCTGACGGAGGCGGAGATCGAGAGCAATCGGGAATCCGCCCGGGGCTACCTGCGGACGGCGGAAGAGTACCGCCGGGGCTGAGCCATGGACTGGAACCGGGAGCAAATCAAACAGCGCCTGCTGGTGGTCTGCGGCGGCGTGGCCTTCTTCTGCGCGTTGCAGAACCTCTCCGCCGTGACGGGGGCCGTCCGGTGGGTGCTGGGGGTCCTGTCCCCCTTCCTGGTGGGCGGGGCCATCGCCTTTATTTTAAATGTCCCCATGCGGGCCATTGAGGGCCATCTCCCCAGCGGCAGGCGCTGGAGGCCCCTCCGCCGCCCCCTGGCCCTGATCCTGACCCTGGCGGCGGTCATCGGTGTGGTAACCCTGGCGGTCTGCGTGGTCAGCCCCGGCGTGGCGGACGCCGTCCGGTCCGTCACCGGCCAGCTCCCCGCCGCCATGGACCGGGTGCAGAAGCAATTGGCGGAGCTGGAGTCCTGGCTTCCCCAGCTGGAGACCCTGGCGGCGGATTTTGAGATTGACTGGAAGGCCCTCTCGGAGAAGGCGGCCTCCCTGGTCCGGGACTGGGGCGGCGGGCTGGTGTCCTCCGGCGGTGTGTTCATCGGGGGCGTGGTCAGCGGCGTCAGCACCTTTGTCATCGGCCTGATCTTCTCCTTCTATGTCCTCTTGCAAAAGGAGCGCCTCAGCCGCCAGGGCCGTCAGGTCCTCTACGCCCTCTTCCCCGAGTCCTGGGCGGACCGGGCCCTGGAGGTCCTGCGCCTCGCGGGCCGCACCTTCTCCAGCTTTCTTTCCGGCCAGTGCGTGGAGGCGGTGATCCTGGGCTCCCTCTTCGTGGTGGCCATGACAGTCTGCCGCATGCCCTACGCCCTCTTGGTAGGCGTCCTCATCGCCCTGACGGCCCTGATCCCCGTGGTGGGGGCCTTCATCGGCTGCGTAGTGGGGGCCCTGCTCATCGCCGTGACGAACCCCTGGCAGGCGGTGGGCTTCATAGTCCTCTTCCTGGTCCTCCAGCAGATCGAGGGGAACCTGATCTACCCCCACGTGGTGGGCAATTCCGTGGGCCTGCCCTCCATCTGGGTGCTGGCGGCGGTGACCCTGGGCGGCAAGCTGATGGGCGTCGCCGGGATGCTGTTCTTCATTCCCCTCTGCTCGGTGTTCTACGCCCTCTTCCGGGGCTTTGTGAAGGAGCGGCTGAAAGTCCGCCATGTCCCCGCGAGAAAATGGAAAGACCCCTGAACAACCCCCTCCGAAAAATTTCGGAGGGTTTTTTTTCAATTTTCTCTTGACAACTTTCCTTGTCAGTGCTATCCTATGATCGACAAGAATCCTTGTCAATATGACAATCCGCTTTGTCAAAGGAAAGGAGCTCAGCCATGCCACTTTACAACCGGCTGAAAGAGCACCGGGCCCGCCTGGGGGTGAACCAGCAGGAGCTGGGCCGTCTGGCGGGGGTCTCCCGGCAGACCATCAGCCAGATCGAGCGGGGAGATTACTCCCCCTCCGTGACGCTGGCCCTGAAGCTGGCAAAGATCTGCGGCGTGCGGGTCGAGGACATTTTTACCTATCAGGAGGAAGAGAGCCATGAGTAAAAAAGAGAAGGGCGAGAACCGGAAGGCCCTGCCCAAGTTCGCCGTGACCATGCTGGGGTCGCTGTTTGCCGGCGGCGTGCTGGGCTTTATCGTGGGGTGCAGCCGCGTTCTCGGCCCGGAGACTGCCGCCCTGGCGGAGGGGCTGAACCGGGCCCTGGAGGCCGCCACGCCCTGGGGCATCCCTGTGAGCTCCGTCCTGATCCTGGGAACCTGTTTCCTCCTCTACCGCTCCGCCGCGAGGAAGTACGCCGCCTGGGACGGCGGGGACGAGGACGAGACCTCGGAGTCCATTGAAGAGACGTTGAGCTGGGTCCTGCTTCTCAGCGCGGTCCAGTCGCTCATCAACTTCTTTTTCATGGCCGCCTTCTGCGTCTACTCCCTGGGTGAGAATGTCGGCGGCCTGGCTACGGTGGGGGTGTTCCTGGTGTCCTTCGGCTTTGTGATCTTCGCCCAGCAGAAGGCCGTGGACCTGGAACGGAAGATGAACCCGGAGAAGCACGGCAGCGTCTACGACACGAAGTTCCAGAAAAAGTGGGTGGCCAGCTGCGACGAGTCGGAGCAGCGGCAGATCGGCCAGGCGAGCTACCGGGCCTACATGGTCACCGGCCGGTTCTGTATCGGGCTTTGGCTGGTCCTGGTGGTGCTGAGCCTGGTCTTTGAGATCAGCCTGCTGCCGGTGTTCGTCCTGCTGGTGGTCTGGGGGGTCCTGCAGGTGACCTACGCCCTGGAGTGCATCCGGCTGTCGAGAAGACCGTCCCCTTAAAATAAACATTGGCTGTCGGCGGCGAACGTCCCGCTTGACAGCCAATACTAAAGTTGCTATACTATAAGAAAGGGAACGCCGTGCAAGGCGGCTGGCCCGTTAGAGCTTCCTAGTAAAGTCTAAGAAACCGTCACTTGCCAGAGTGGCGGTTTCTGCTTTTCACAATAATCGTCACCACGAAGGCGCCGATATGTAATGTGATTCGCATCGGCCTCACCTCCTTTCGGAGAGTGTAGCCAGCATCTCGGCCTAAGAGCCGCCGCTATACGGCGGTTGGCCTCGAAACGCGCCTGCGGGCGCAGGCCTTTCCGCTGCACAGCGTTCCCGCCCCCAAGAAGGGGGCGGGATTATTTTATCATTCTGTGGACCCGCTGTGGACCCGTTGTCAAATGCTTCCGGCTCCACGGCCTCCTCCGGCAGTCCGCTGCCCGCCAGGAAGGAGAAGTTCCCGCTGGCCCGCCTCCCGTGGACCAGGATGGTGTACTCCCCGGTCTTGGGGGCGACCACCGTGTGGGCCCCCTCCAGGGCATTGCCCTCCAAAAGGTTCTCCCCGTCCTCGCCGCAGATCTCCACGTCCAGGCGGCCGTCATAGGTTTCCACTCGGATCTCCAGGCTGTCCCCCTTCTTCAAGCAGAGGGTGTGGGAGTCGAAGCCGTTAAAATAGTCGTAGCGCATCCGGTAGCTGGTCTCGTCGGCGTAACGGGAGCAGTTGTAGCCCTGGAAGACCTCCTGGTTCTCCCAGGCCCAGGCGGCGGCGTAGAAGACCAGCCCCGCCCCGACGAGGAGGAAGCAGAGGAGCATCCCCAGCCAGTCGTACTTGACCCTTCCGCCGCCCCGGGCGGAGAGCAGGGTCTCCACCCCCAGGGCCACCAGAATGAGGGGGGAGGCTTTCAGCAGCCAGCCGATCTCCACCTGGGGCCACAGCAGGGAGACCAGCATTCCAAGCCCCGCCGCCACCAGGACCACCCCCAGGGTAAAGGTCCCCACCCGGCGCTGAGGCCGGGCTGCCATTCCCTCACTGGCCGTCATGACCGGCCTCCTGTTTCTGCTCCTTCTCGTACTTCTCCACGTTGAACTCCGACTTCCACTCCAGGGTCACGGGCACGGGCTCCGCGGGCTGTTCCGGCTCCTCCGCCTGGGGGACCTCCGGGGCCTTAGGGTCCGGCTTTTCATGGAAGGCGTTCTCCGCCTGAGTCCAGGGGGTTTCCTTCATCCTCGGAGGCTCCGCGGGACCCTTGGGGGGCGTGTAGGAGGGACCGTCATAGGAATCCTTGGGGGTCTTGGGTCCCTTGATGAACCAGATGCCCAGGGCGATGATCAGCACCGTGCCCAGGATCCGGGGCATATCCCAGACCAGCAGGTCGTAGAGCCAGTCGATGAGCCAGTTTCCCCGCAGGGGGGACAGCAGATTCCGGGCGAAGATCATATAGAGGCTGTAGGCCCCCACCGCCACCAGCAGCCAGCCGATGAGGCTCCCCCGGCGGCTGAGAATCCGGTTCAGCTTCCGGGCGTCCATGTCGGAAAGGCCGAACAGGAATTCGTCCTCCGGGGCCCCGCCGTCCCGGAGCTGGCGGCGGAGGTTGAAGCTGTCAAAGAACGAATAGGCCCACAGGGGCAGGATGAGGACCGACAGAGCCCCCGTCTCCAGGAACACCGCGATGAACACCATGGCGCTGAAAATGATGGTCTGGGAGATGCCCCGCTTCATGTAGCCCAGGCACATCTGCCCGCAGCCGGGCACGCAGGACCAGATCAGATACCAGCAGCCCCACAAAAATTTCCGAATGGCTTTCATGCCCTATTTCCTCCTTCTATCATGCGGCGGGCGCTGAGCCCGTCAAAGAAATCAGATAAGCCGCCCACGGCCCCCCGCAGGGAGTCGCCGATTTCTCCCGTCAGGTCCGTCAGCTGCCGGGAGACGCTGGGCCGGTCCTCCGGAAGAACGGGCCGGGTGAACTCCACCCGCTCCCCGCCCCACAGAACCGTCAGGGCCAGGGTCACGGCGGCCACGGCGGTGGCGTACCGGCTGGTGACCAGCCGGAGGGCCCGGCTTCGTATCCGGGCCCGGAGGGCCTTTTGACAGGACCGCTCCGGGACCAGCAGGGCCCCGTCCTCCAGGGCCAGTGCGTACCGCTGTAAGCAGTCATCGCAGAAAGCCAGGTGCTCCGCGATCTCCAGCCGCTCCAGCTCGTCGAAGCGGTCCTCGTTTCTCGCCAGGGCCTCCAGGGCCCCGTCGCTTAAGTGTCCGTCCTCACGGAATACCATGCCTTCCACCCCTTTCCAATGCCTCCCGCAGCAGCCGCTTGCCCCGGGACAGCTGTGTATAGACGGTTTTCACCGGCCTGCCCAAGGCCAAGGCGGCCTCCTCCGGGCTCCGCTCCTCCAGCAGGCACAATCGGCACACCTGCCGGTAGGGCTCTTTCAGCGCTTGAAGCGCTGTTAAGATCTCCGCCTCCCCGCTCCGCCGGAGGACCGCCTCCTCGGCGGGCGGGGCCAGACCTCTGGCCAGCTCTTCTTCCCCGGGGAGCACCGTCCGGCGGTTCCAGGCGCTTTGCAGGTGGTCCTTGGCCTTGTTGGCGGCGATGCGGCTGAGCCACTGCCGTTCGTAGCCCTCCGGCATGCTCTCCCGGTGGATGTAGGCGGAGAGGAAGGTCTCCTGGGTCAGGTCCTCCGCCGCCGCCGGATCCCGGACCAGCTGGAAGCAGACGGTATAGACCAGCCGTTCATATTGCAGGACCAGTTCCGTGAACCGCTCCTTTGTAATGACCGTCACGCCGTCTGCCACCCCCTCCCAGTCCGGAACGCGTCCGGCCCTCTGTCGTCCGACACAGATCATACGAAGGACCCCTTCCGGATTCTTCAAAAAAATCGAAAAAATTTTTTCTGAGCTCCCAGGAGGGGGTCCATGCTCACCCAGACCTTATTCATTTATGAATAAGGTCTATTCATTTGCGAATAAATGCCTGTTGATCGTCTGTTCTTTGCGCGGTTTTCACAGAAAGCACGTCCCTGTCCCTGCATTTTTCACAAAAGCTCCGGCGCTGTTTTTGAATTTCTTGCACACACAGTCTATTCAAAAATGAATAGAGCTTCCAATTTTCGGAGACGGTCCTCTCCCAAACGTAGAAAATGCCCTCCGATTTTTTGGCAATCTGAACAGGAAACTGGCCTCTTCGGCAGAAACTGCGGCTTGCGAAATTGGCACGGAACTTGCTATAATAACCGTCGGACAAAACGGGGCCAACCCCGAAAAAATGAAGGAGGAACGCAAGCCATGTATCAGACTGTTCGTTACGAGAAGAAAGACAGCATCGGTATTGCCACCATCAACCGTCCCGAGGCGCTGAACGCCCTGAACTCCACGGTCATCGCCGATCTGGAGGGTGTGATTTCCGAAGTGGAGAAGGATACCGAGCTCCGGGCCTTCATCCTCACCGGCGAGGGCCGCTCCTTCGTGGCCGGGGCCGACATCGGCGAGCAGAAGCCCATGGACGTGGCCCAGGGCCGCAAGTGGGGCCAGCGGGGCAGCGCCCTGTTCCGCCGCATCGAGAAGCTGGAGATTCCCACCATCGCCGCGGTGAACGGCTTCGCCCTGGGCGGCGGCTGCGAGATTGCCATGAGCTGCGACATCATCCTGGCCGCCGG
>CAMXKT010000011.1 GCA_947244595.1 uncultured Oscillibacter sp.
TTGACAAATGGGTCAAGAAGCAGACCGAAAAGGGCAAGGACCCCGCCTCCCTCACTGAGGAAAAGTGGAAGAAATCCCTGGCCAAGCTGAGCCTTTCCCCCGTGGCCAAGCGCCTGGGCGAGCTGCTGGGCAAGGATGTCATCATGGCCGCCGACGTGGTGGGCGAGGACGCCAAGGCCAAGGCCGCCGCCCTGAAGCCCGGCGAGATCATGTTGCTGGAAAACACCCGCTTTGAAAAGGGTGAGACCAAGAACGACCCGGAGCTGGCCAAGGCCATGGCCGCCATGGCGGAAGTCTACGTGTCCGACGCTTTCGGCGCGGTGCACCGGGCCCACGCCTCCACCGCGGGCGTTGCCGACTACCTGCCCGCCGTCTCCGGCTTCCTGATTCAGAAGGAGCTGGATTTCCTGGGCGGCGCCATCGCCAATCCCAAGCGGCCTCTGGTTGCCATCCTGGGCGGAGCCAAGGTCTCCTCCAAAATCGGCGTCATCAACAACCTGCTGGAAATCGCCGACACCATCATCATCGGCGGCGGCATGTCCTACACCTTCTCCGCCGCCCAAGGCGGCAAGGTGGGCGACAGCCTGCTGGAGGCCGACTGGCTGGACTACTCCAAGGAGATGATCGCCAAGGCCGAGGCCAAGGGCGTAAAGTTCCTCCTGCCCCTGGATACCGTCTGCGGCGACAAGTTCGCCCCCGACGCCCAGATGAAGGTGGTCAAGGCCGGCGAAATCCCCGACGGCTGGCAGGGTCTGGACATCGGGCCTGAGACCGTCAAGCTCTACTGTGACGCCGTGGCGGGCGCGGGCACCGTCATTTGGAACGGCCCCATGGGCGTGTTCGAGTTCCCCGCCTTTGCCAAGGGCACTGAGGCCATGGCCGAGGCCCTGAGCAAGACCTCCGCCATCACCGTCATCGGCGGCGGAGACAGCGCGGCGGCGGTGGAACAGCTGGGCTACGCCGACAAGATGAGCCACATCTCCACCGGCGGCGGCGCCTCCCTGGAGTTCCTGGAGGGCAAGGAGCTGCCCGGCGTGGCGTGCCTGCTGGATGCCTGAAGCCGTCATTCTGGGGAAAAAGTTCAGAAAAACTCCTCTGCGCCCTTGACATTTTCCCCTAATTCGGCTATATAATAGTTGATTGCTTTTCAGCTTTCCTGCGGGCCTTCCGCCCGTCATTGCGAAAACATAAATATAAAGGAGTATTGAACATCATGAACCGCAGATATCGCAAAACAGTCATCGCCGGCAACTGGAAAATGAACATGACCGCTACCGAGACCAAAAAATTTGCCGAGGACATCCGCAAGATCATGCCTCGGGCCAAGTGGTGCGAGACGCTGATCTGTGTTCCCGCCTGCAACATCTCCACCGCCGCCAAGGCGTTCAAGGACCTGCGCATCTCCGTAGGCGCTGAAAACGTCTATTTTGAGGAGAAGGGCGCGTACACCGGCGAGGTGTCCGCCGAGATGCTGAAGGATCTGGCCGTCAAATATGTCATCATCGGCCACAGCGAGCGCCGTCAGTACTTCGGTGAAACCGACGTCACCGTAAACAAGAAAGTCCACGCCGTGCTGAACGCCGGTATGAGCCCCATCATCTGCGTGGGCGAGAGCCTGGAGCAGCGGGAAACCGGCATCACCAACGAGTGGATTGCCCTCCAGGTGAAGAGCGCCCTCTTCGGCGTGCCCGCCGACAAGCTGCGCCGCTGCATCATCGCCTATGAGCCCATCTGGGCCATCGGCACCGGCAAAACCGCCACCGCCGAGCAGGCCGGCGAGGTCTGCTCCAACATCCGCGCCACCATCCGCTCCCTGTACGGCGCCCGGGTGGCCCGGAGCGTCACCATCCAGTACGGCGGATCCATGAACGCCAAGAACGCCGCCGAGCTGCTGGCCCAGCCCGACATCGACGGCGGCCTCATTGGCGGCGCGGCCCTGAAGCCCGATCAGTTCGTGGAGATCATCAACGCGGCGAACCAAGAGTGACTTTGTCTCAAAGGGGGGACTATGTCCCCCCTTTGGATTCCCCCTCACCAGTGACGTCAGTCACTGGTGTGTGCGCCCCAGGCGCACGAGTCGGGGAATTTTCGTGACGCACATGTCGTCACGAAAATGATTTCAATTCTCCCCCGAGGAGGAGCGTTTAATGAACAAAACACCGACTACTTTGATTATCATGGACGGCTTCGGGACCGGCGGCGGAGAGACGGGAAACGCCGTCAAGGCCGCCAGGACCCCCCGGCTAGACAAATTTTTTCAGGAGTTTGCCCACACCACCCTTTCCGCCTCCGGACTGGACGTGGGTCTGCCCGACGGGCAGATGGGCAACAGCGAAGTTGGCCACACCAACATCGGCGGCGGCCGGGTGGTCTTCCAGGACCTGCCCCGCATCACCCGGGCCATTGAGGACGGAAGCTTCTTCCGGAATCCCGCCTATATCCATGCCATGGACGCCTGCCTGGAGAAGGGCTCCGCCCTGCACCTGTTCGGGCTTTTGTCCGACGGCGGCGTCCACTCCCACCTGACCCATCTCTTTGCCCTGCTGAAAATGGCAAAGGACAAGGGCCTCACCCGGGTCTATATCCACGCTTTCCTGGACGGACGGGACGTGTCTCCCACCTCCGGCGCGGGCTTTGTGGCCGATACCGTCGCCAAGTGCGAGGAAATCGGCGTAGGCAAGATCGCCACGGTCATGGGCCGGTACTACGCCATGGACCGGGACAAACGCTGGGACCGAGTGGAGCAGGCTTATGACGCCATGGTCTACGGCGAGAGCCCCATCAACAACCCGGACCCCGTGGACGCGGTGAAAAAGTCCTATGAGCGGGGCGTTACCGACGAGTTCGTGGAACCCGTGGTCTGCGACGCCGACGGCTCTATCTCCGACAACGACAGCGTCATTTTCTTCAACTTCCGCCCCGACCGGGCGCGGGAGATCACCCGGACTCTGGTGGATCCGGAGTTCGACGGCTTCACCCGGCAGTTCTTCCCCCTGACCTATGTCTGCAATACGGAGTATGACGCCTCCATGCCCAACGTGGAGGTGGCCTTCCCCCGGGTGCTGGTGAACAACGGCCTGGGCGAGTACCTCAGCAAAATGGGCATGACCCAGCTCCGCATCGCGGAGACGGAGAAGTACGCCCACGTCACCTTCTTCTTCAACGGCGGCAGCGAGACCGTCTTCCCCGGTGAGGACCGGGTGCTGGTGCCCTCCCCCAAGGTGGCCACCTACGACCTCCAGCCGGAGATGAGCGCCCCCGAGGTCTGCGAGAAGTGCGTGGAGCGCATTGAGTCCGGAGCCTACGACGTGATCATCCTGAACTTCGCCAACTGCGACATGGTGGGCCACACGGGAGTCTTCGACGCCGCGGTCAAGGCCGTGGAAACTGTGGACACCTGCGTGGGCAAGGTGGTGGACGCCACCTTGAAAATGGGCGGTATCGCTATGATCACCGCCGACCACGGAAACGCCGAGCAGATGGTGGAGCCTGACGGAAGCCCCATGACCGCTCACACGACGAATCCCGTGCCCTTCATTCTCTGCGGCGCGGGGTCCGAGCTGCGGAGCGACGGCCGCCTGGCGGATATCGCTCCCACCATGCTGGACGTGATGGGTCTGGCCTGTCCGCCGGAGATGGACGGGAAAACGCTCATCGTTCAGTAATCAAATGCGCAATATAGAAGAGCCGCCCGAAGGGCGGCTCTCTTCTTTTCCTTATTCCACGGCGGCGTTCAGCAGACGGATCAGCTCCTCCTTGCCCGTCCCCTTCTCGGCGGAGAAGGGCAGGAGCACGTCCGTTTCTCCCAGCTCCAAGGTCTCCCGGATCAGAGCTAATGCAGGCTCGATCTGGCTTTTTTTCAGCTTATCCAGCTTATTGGCCACCACGATTTCCGGACAGCCCGTCTCCCGAAACCAACCGTGCATGGTCAGATCATTGGCGGTGGGCTTATGCCGGGCGTCCACAATCAGCACACCAGCGGTGATATGGGCCTCCTGGAAATAGCTCTCCATCAGGCGCCCCCAGCGCTCCTTCTCCGCCTTAGAAACCTTGGCATAACCGTAACCCGGCAAATCCACCAAATAAACCCGGCGGTCCACCAGGTAGTAGTTCACCTGAGTGGTCTTTCCAGGAGAAGCGCCCACGTAGGCTAGGTTCTTCCGCCCCAGAAGACGGTTGATGACGGAAGATTTCCCCACATTAGACCGGCCCGCGAAGGCAAACTGAGGCAAGCCGTCCCAGAGGAACTGTTCCTTAGTTCCGGCAGAGCGGATAAATTCCGCTTTTCCAAAATTGATGGGCATAGCGCCTCCTTTACTGACGGAGAACGGAAGGCTCAGTTTTCTCCCGGCCGATGGCACTGAAGACCGGCTCCGCCTCCTCCTCCCGGACCGCCTCCGGCATGGCTGTCAATGCCGCGGCGAACACCTGGTCGATGGTCTCCACCGGGATAAAGCTCAGCGCCGCCCGGACCGTCTGGTCAATCTCCTCCAGGTCCCGAACATTGTCCTTGGGAATCAGCACCGTGCCGATGCCGTTGCGCAGAGCGGCCATCGTCTTTTCTTTCAGTCCGCCGATGGCCAGCACGCGGCCCCGGAGGGTCACCTCCCCTGTCATGGCCAAACCGGCCTTGACTTTTCGATCCGTCAGGGCGGAGAGCATGGCCGTAGTGACGGCAATGCCCGCCGAGGGGCCGTCCTTGGGCACAGCCCCCTCAGGGAAGTGGACATGGATGTCCTTGTTCTTATAGAACTCCGCCTCCACGCCCAGCACCGCCGCCCGGCTGCGGATACAGCTCAGGGCCGCCTGAGCGGACTCCTTCATCACGTCGCCAAGGTTGCCGGTGAGCTCCAGCTTCCCGGTGCCCTCCATTACGTTGACCTCGACCTCCAGGATCTCGCCGCCGGTCTCCGTCCAGGCCAGGCCGTTGACTACCCCGATTTCTTCCCGCTCCGTATGGAGCGCGGGCGGATAAGGCTGGCAGTCCAAAAATTTCGGAAGATTCTCCTCCGTCACCGTGACCCGCTTGCTCTCGCCGGAAACCAGCATCATATCCGTCTTCCGGCACAGGGCCGCGATCCGGCGCTCCAGCCGCCGGACGCCGGACTCCCGGGTATAGTCCCGGATAATGGCCCGGAGCACCTCATCCCCCACCCGGAGGGCGGACTTTTTCAGCCCGTGTTCCGCCAACTGCTTGGGCAGCAGATGCCGGCGGGCAATCTCCACCTTTTCCTCGTCAGTATAGCTGGAAAGGCGGATGACCTCCATCCGGTCCAACAGAGGCTGAGGGATGGTATCCGTGGTATTGGCCGTAGTAATGAACATGACCCGGCTCAGATCCACAGGGATCTCCATATAGTGATCCCGGAAGGCATGGTTCTGCTCGCTGTCCAACACCTCCAAAAGGGCCGAAGCCGGGTCTCCCCGGTAATCATTGCCCAGCTTGTCGATCTCATCCAGCAGAAGCAGCGGATTCATGGATCCGCCTCGAATAATAGCCTCGATCACGCGGCCGGGCATAGAACCGATGTAGGTCCGCCGGTGACCGCGGATGTCCGCTTCATCCCGGACGCCGCCCAGGGACAGCCGGGCCAGCTTCCGATTCAGCGCCTTGGCCACGCTGATGGCGATGGAGGTCTTGCCCACACCCGGCGGGCCCACCAGACAGAGGATCTGCCCCTTGCCCTTGGGGTTCATCTGCCGGACGGCGATGGTCTCCAAAATACGTTCCTTTACCTTCTCCAGGCCGAAGTGTTCCTTTTCCAGGACCTTCCGGGCAACCTCCACACTGACCCGCTCCCGGGTCTCGGTGTTCCACGGCATCTCCAGGCACACGTCCAGATAGTTCCGAATCACCGACGCCTCAGCGCTGCCGTAAGGCTGGCGTGAAAGCTTCCTCGCCTCTTTCAGCAAATGCTTTTCCGCTTCCTCCTCCAAACGCAGCTCCAGAATCTTGCGGCAGTAATCCTCCGCCTCATCCTCGTCGTCGTCTTCCCCCAGCTCGTTTTGAAGCACTCGGATCTGAGTGCGGAGGATCTGGTCCCGCTGGGTGCGAACCAATTGATCCCGGATTTTGCCCTCCATCTCGTGCTCAAAGCCCAGAATGCTGCACTCCCGCGCTAAGAGGCCGTTCAGCTTCCGCAGACGGACGAAGGGGGCCAGCTCCTCCAAAATCTCCTGCTTGTCCGTGTGCCGCAGCGGGATGTTCTGGGTGATGAAGTCCGCCAAATAGCCCACATCCCGGCTGTCCATCACGGCGGTGACAATCTCCCCCGGGACCGAACCGGAGAGCTGAGCGTATTCGCTGAACAGACTCCAGGCCTGACGGAGCAGTGCCTCCGCCCGGGGGCTTCTGGCCTCCGAGGGCGGCTCCTCCGGCAGTTCCTCAATGTTGGCCTGGAGATAGGGAGAGGACTGCCACAGCCGCCGCAGGCGGGCCCGCCGCCGTCCCTCCACCATGACCCGGGCGGAGCCGGAGGACAGGCGGAGAATCTGCCGGATATGGGACACCGTGCCGATCTGGTACAAATCCTTCTCCTCCGGGCTCTCCACACCGATCTCCCGCTGTGTAACCAGGAAGATATCCTGCTCCCCCTCCATGGCCCGCTCCATAGCCGCGATAGAGATGGGGCGTTCCACATCAAAGGTCAGATTCATATGCGGGAAGACCGTCAGTCCCCGGAGAGCCAGAACGGGCATATTGATCGTGGTCGGTTCCATAGGCGTCATAGGATTCACGCTCCTTTCCAGGCGCTGGAAAATAATGGTAAGGAATGGAATATGTCCTTACAACCCGAGAGGAAGGGACGTTACTCCCTTCCTCTCTTGCGGCCCGGCAGAGAACCGGGCGTCTGCTTGTGTCAGGATGCGGACTTGGGGGGGCGGGACTTTCCGCTTTTGCCAGGATTCAGTTTCACGGAATAGCTCACCTTTTCCGGATCCTTCGTCAAAATGGGCTGGCCTGTGCCGTCCACACACTCCTTTGTAACGACGGCCTTGACGATGGTGGGATCCGAGGGAATGTCGTACATAATCTGGGTCAGCATTCCCTCCATGACGGCCCGGAGTCCCCGGGCGCCGATGTTCCGCTCGATGGCCTTGTCGGCAATGGCATCCAGCGCCTCCGCCTCAAACTCCAGATCCACATCGTCGTACTCCAGCAGCTTCTTGTACTGCTTCACCAGGGCGTTCTTGGGCTCCTGGAGAATACGGACCAGGTCCTCTCGTTTCAGGCCGTTCAGCGGCGCGATGACCGGCAGGCGGCCCACCAGCTCGGGAATGATGCCGTATTTCAGGATATCATGGGGCTGAACCTGGTGGAGAATTTTGCTCAGGTCCTTGTCCTTTTTGCCCTGGACATTGGCGCCGAACCCGATGCTCTTCTGGTCCAGGCGCTTTTCAATGATCTTTTCCAGACCGTCAAAGGCCCCGCCGCAGATGAACAGGATGTTTTTCGTGTTCATCTGGATGAACTCCTGGTGGGGGTGCTTCCGTCCGCCCTGGGGCGGAACGTTGGCCACGGTGCCCTCCACGATCTTCAGCAGCGCCTGCTGCACACCTTCTCCGGAGACGTCCCGGGTAATGGAAGTGTTTTCGCTTTTCCGGGCGATCTTGTCGATCTCATCCACGTAGATGATGCCGTGTTCGGCCCGCTCCACGTCAAAGTCCGCCGCCTGGAGCAGCCGGAGGAGGATGTTTTCCACGTCGTCGCCCACATAGCCCGCCTCTGTGAGGGTAGTGGCGTCGGCAATGGCAAAGGGCACCTTCAAAATCTTGGCCAGAGTCTGGGCAAAAAGGGTCTTGCCGGATCCCGTGGGTCCCAGCATCAGGATGTTGCTCTTTTGGAGCTCCACGTCCTCGTCTCCGCCAAAGAAGATGCGCTTGTAGTGGTTGTACACCGCCACGGACAGGGCGACCTTCGCCTCCTCCTGGCCGATGACATACTGATCCAGCACATCCTTGATCTCCCGGGGGGTGGGCAGCTGGTCCGGCAGGTCCTCCAGCGCCGGGGCGTCGGGCTCGAAGCCGTCGTTCAGGATGCTCATGCACAGGTGGACGCACTCGTCGCAGATGCGCACGCCGGGGCCCTGTATCATGCGGTGAATCTGCTGCTCGTGCTTGCCGCAGAAGGAACACCGCAAAGTTTTCTTGCCGTCGTCATTCATGGTTTCTACCTCTCTATTGGGGATGGGGCTTCACGTTCAGGCCTCGTCCTTTTTCTCTTCCTTATTGACCAGGATTTTGTCGATCAGACCGAACTGCTTGGCCTCCTCGGCGCTCATGAAGTTATCCCGCTCGCAGGCGGCGGTGACCTCCTCGATGGAACGGCCCGAATTCTCCGCCAGGATGCGGTTCATCCGCTTTTTGATGATTTCCAGCCGTTTCAGGTGGATGGCCATGTCGGTGATCTGGCCCTGGGTCCCGGCTGAGGGCTGGTGAATCATGATCTCCGCGTTGGGCAGGGCGATGCGCTTGCCCTTGGCGCCGGCGGACAGAAGGAACGCGCCCATACTGGCCGCCATGCCGACGCAGATGGTAGACACATCACATTTGACATACTGCATCGTATCATAGATGGCCATTCCATCGGTGACGGAACCTCCGGGGCTGTTGATATACAGCTGGATGTCCTTGTCGGGGTCCTGCGCCTCCAGATAGAGGAGCTGGGCCACGATCAAGCTGGCCGTGGTGGCGTTGACCTCCTCCCCCAGGAAGACAATCCGGTCATTCAGCAGCCGGGAAAAAATGTCGTAAGACCGCTCTCCCCGGTTGGTCTGCTCGACTACGTAGGGAACTAAACTCAATTTGAAAACCTCCAGTCTTTAGTGGACGCCATTCCCGCCGGGTTGAAGCTCACTCCAGCGCCCAGCGGTTATGCCCATATAACCATTTTCACATGATACCACAGGCATCATGTGAAAATGTGTCGAATCTGTGAATCCGCAAGTAAAGATTCGGCTTATTCGGCGTCCTTCTGCTCCTCGGTCTCCTCGGTTTTCTTCTTACGGGGCTTCCGGGCGGGCTTTTTTTCTTCCGCGGCTGGCTCCGCGCCTTCGGCGGCGGGCTCCTCGGTCTTCTTCTTGCGGGGCTTCCGGGCGGGCTTCTTCTCCTCGAAAGCCGCCTCTTCCGCGGGCTTTTCCTCCTCCGCGGGCTTCTCCTCCGGTTTCACGGCGGTAGCGCTCTCCGCTACCACGTCGATCGCCCGGCGGCTGCAGATCTGGTCCTTTACCTGGTCGGCCTGGACGTACTTTTTCACCATCTCCAGGTCCATGCCGAACTGGTCCGCCAGCTTTTTGTACTCTTCTTCCACGTCCTCGTCGCTGGCCTCAATGCCCTCCGCCTTGATGACGGCCATGACGGCCAGGTCCATCTTCACCTGCCGCAGGGCGGGCTCTTTGGCGTCCTCCAGCAGCTTGGACTCCTGGATGCCGGTCATCTGGAGATACTGGTCATAGGGGATGCCCTGCTGGGCAATCTGGGTGCGGAAATTCTCCACGAACTGCCGGGCCTGGCCCTCCACCATGGCGTCGGGGATTTCGGCGGTGATGCCCTCCGCCACCTGCTCCATCAGCGCGTCCTCAAAGCCGCGCTGGGCGTCCTTCTCCCGCTCCTCTTTGATCTGCTTCTCCAGATCCGCCTTCAGCTCGTCCAGGGTGTCGAACTCGCTGACGTCCTTGGCAAACTCGTCGTCCAAGGCGGGGACTTCCTTCTCCTTGACCTCGTGGCACTTGACCTTGAAGACCACGGCCTTTCCGGCCAACTCCGCGTGGTAGTCCTCGGGGAAGGTGATGTCGATATCCTTTTCGTCACCGGCCTTCATGCCCGCGACCTGCTCCTCAAAGCCGGGAACAAAGCTGTGGGACCCCAGCTCCAGGCTGTGGTTGGTCCCCTTTCCTCCGTCGAAGGGCTTGCCGTCCAGGAAGCCTTCAAAATCGATGACGGCGGTGTCGCCCTCCTTGGCCTCCCGCTCCACGGAGACCAGGCGGGTGTTCCGGTCGGTGAGGGTCTGGAGGCGGCGGTCCACGTCCTCGGCGGTGACCTGAACCTCCTCCTTGGGGGCGGTCAAACCCTTATACTGGCCCAAAGTGACCTCGGGATACACGGGCGCGACAGCCTTGAAGGTAAAGCCCTGCCGGGTGCACTCGCCCACCAGTTCCACGGACGGGTATCCCACCACCTGGAGCTCTTTTTCTTTTACAGCGGCCTCGTAGGCGTCGGGGAAGGCAATGTTGATGGCCTCGTCAAAGAACACCTCCGCACCATACATGCCCTCAATGATCTTCCGGGGGGCCTTTCCGGGACGGAAGCCGGGGACGTTGATCTTGCCCCGCGTCTTCCGGTAGGCCTTTTCCATGGCGGCCTCGAATTCCGCAGCCTCTACCTCGATGGTCAGCGCGACCTGGCTTTTCTCGATCTTCTCGCAGCTTTTCACACTCATGTCTGTTTTCCTCCGTTCATTCCCGGCGCTCAAACGCATTCCGCCGGGCAACTAAGTATTTTATCAGAAAAAATTTGAAAATTCCAGTCTTTTTTCCTTCAATCGCAAATTTTTTTTGGAACAAAGCCCAGATAGTCGGCGGAGATCAGGGAAAACTCCGTTTCTCCCCGCTTCCCCTCCAGCCGCCGCCGGATGGCGTAGCCGTGAAGATGGCCGTAGCAGCACAGGAAAACATGGTATTTTTCCAGGGTTTCCAGGATCTCCGGGCACTCGTAGCCCTGGTAAACAGGCGGATAGTGGAGGAAGCACAAAATGGGCTTCTCCCCCGCCGCCTTTAAGGAGGTCTCCAGCCGCCCTACCTCCCGGTTCAGCACCTTCTCATTGTGGGCGTCCTCCTCCAGAAACCAGCCCCGAGTGCCGCAGACGGCGTAGTCCCCGTAGAAGACGCAGTTGTTGTGGAGGAGGTCCAGGGTGTGGATTCCCTTCTCGTCGAAGAAGCGGTGGAGCTTGGCGGCGGTGGTCCACCAATAGTCGTGGTTTCCCTTCACCAGGTACTTTTTGCAGGGGAACTGATCTAAAAACTTGAAGTCGGCCTCCGCTTCCTCCAGGCTCATGCCCCAGGAGGTGTCCCCCGCCAGGACCAGCACGTCCTCCGCCGTCAGAGTGGAAAGGCCCTCGGCGATGCGTTCCGTGTAGTTCTCCCAGGCGGGGCCGAAGACCTCCATGGGCTTGTTGGCCGTCAGGGAGAGGTGCAGGTCCCCGATGGCGTAGAGGGCCATAACAGCTCCCCCCTTTCGTTTCGGCTGTCCCTCTTTATTTCAGGAAGTCCAGCACCACGTTATCCATCTCCGCCTTCTCCGCCGTCAGGTCGAAACGGCGGGCCTTGCCCTTGAGAGCCGCCAAGCGGCGGGGGATGGTTACGCCGGAAACCACGTTCAGCTGGTCCAGCAACTCCACGCCGTCGCCCTTGGGCTCCTGGCCCACGGCCTGGAGGACGTTGTCGCAGAATTTATACGGAGACGCGGTGGAGACGAAGACCGTCAGGGTCTCGTCCCCGGTCTCCTTCCGGTACTGCTCCAGCACCCCCGCCGCCACGGCGGTGTGGGTGTCGATGAGGTAACCGTAATCCTTGTAATACCGGGCGATGGTCTCGGTGGTCCCCTCCTCATCGCAGAAGCCGCCCCAGAACTGCTCCTTGAGGGCCGCCTTGATGGTCTCGGAAACCTCGTACTTCCCGCCTGCGTTCAGCGCCTCCATATAGCCCCGGACCTCCGCGTCGTTCTCCCCGGAGAGGTCGAAGAGCAGCCGCTCCAGGTTGCTGGACACCAAGATGTCCATGGAAGGACTCATGGTGGTGTGGAAGGGCCGGTTCTTGTCGTACACGCCGGTACGGAGGAAATCCGTCAGCACGTCGTTTTTGTTGGAGGCGCAGATCAGCTTCCCCACGGGCAGGCCCATGCGCTTGGCGTAGTACGCCGCCAGGATGTCCCCGAAGTTGCCGGTGGGGACGCAGAAATTCACCTTGTCCCCCATGTTGATCTCTCCGTCCCGGAGCAGGTCACAGTAAGCGGAGATGTAGTACACCACCTGGGGCAGGATGCGGCCCCAGTTGATGGAGTTGGCGGAGGACAGCAGGTAGCCCCGATTAGCCAGGGTCTCCCGGATGGAGGCGTCGGAGAAAATACGCTTGACCCCCGCCTGGGCGTCATCGAAATTCCCGACGACGGCGCAGACACCCACATTCTCCCCGTCCTGGGTCACCATCTGGGCCTCCTGGACCTTGGAAACGCCGTCCTTGGGATAGAAGACCATGATTTTCGTCTGGGGCACGTCTGCAAAGCCCTCCAAGGCGGCCTTGCCGGTGTCGCCGGAGGTGGCTACCAAAATGCAGACCGTCTTGTCCTCTCCGGTCTTCCGCAGGGCGGCGGAGAGGAGCTGGGGCAGCATCTGGAGGGCCATGTCCTTGAAGGCGGAGGTGGGCCCGTGCCACAGCTCCAGGCAGTGGGTGGAGCCGTCCACTTTCCGCAGGGGCGCGGCGGCGGGGTGGTCATACTTATCGGGACCATAGGCGTTGTTGGCAAAGCCCAGCAGCTCTTCCTCGCTGTAGTCTGTCAGGTACAGGGCCATGACCTTAGCGGCCCGCTCCTGGTAGGAACGTCCGGACAGGTCCTTTAAAAACGCCTCATCGATCTGGGGAACGGCCTCCGGGGTCAGCAGTCCGCCGTCCCGGGAAAGGCCCAGCTTTACGGCCTCCGCTCCCGTCACCCGCAGGGCGCGGTCTCTCGTGCTCAAATACTTCATCGTATCTCACCTTTCTGGTTGTTTTGGTAATCTATGCAAAGGCGTCTTCCAGGTACTCCACCCGGAGACCGCCGTTTCTTTCCTCGTAAACCTCCGCCACGTCAAAGCGGGCGGGGCAGTCCAGGCCGTGAAATCCCATGTAGAGGTTCGCCGCCCGGCGGAGCCGCTGCTGTTTCCGTCCGTCCACAAACTCCCGGGGCAGGCCGATGGAGCCGGGGCCCCGGCGCTTCACCTCCACGAAGCAGAGGACGCCCTCCGGACTCCGCGCCACGATGTCCAGCTCCCCGAACCGGCAGCGCCACTGGCGGTTTAATATGGTATAGCCCCGTCCCTCCAGATATCGGGCGGCCAGGGCCTCCCCCTGGTCCCCGGAGGCTTTTTTCCCGCTCACCGCCGGGCCTCCCACTTTTTCAGGAAGGTCTTCCGGTGGGCCGGACAGGGCCCGTACTCGTCCAGGGCGGCGTAGTGGGCCTTGGTGCCGTAGCCCTTGTGTTTGGCAAAGCCGTATTGGGGATACCGCGCGTCCAGCTCCTGGGAGACGTAGCGGTCCCGGCTGACCTTCGCCAGGATGGACGCGGCGGCGATGGAGGCGCTTTTCCCGTCTCCGCCAATCAGGGTAACGTGGGGCGTCTCAATGGAGACCCGGCTCCCGTGGTCCCGGTTTCCGTCGATGAGGGCCAGGTCCGGCTTCACGGACAATCCTTCAATGGCCCGGTTCATTGCCAGTATTCGGGCGTTGAGGATGTCCAGCTCGTCGATCTCCTCCGCCGTGACAAAAGCCACGCTCCACGCCTCCGCCCGGGCGGTGATAAGGTCGTAGAGGGCCTCCCGCTTTTTCTCGGTCAGCTTCTTGGAGTCGTTCAAGCCGGGAATCTCGATTTCGCGGGGCAGGATGACGGCGGCGGCGTACACCGGCCCCGCCAGGGGGCCCGCCCCCGCTTCGTCCACGCCGCAGAGGAGGCTGTAACCGTTATTCCACTGTTCCCGCTCCGGGGTCCACAGGTCCATCCGGCGGCGCTCCTTTCTTCACGGCCCGGCGGTGGAGCCAGGCGAAATAGATGAAATGAATCAGGCAGAACAGTAGCATGGCCGACCAGTCCACGCCATACCGGAGGCTTCCCCGCAAGCCCACCAGCTCGTCAAACAGCAGCCAGGCGAAGGCCAGGAGCTGATACAGCGGCGTCAGAAGCGCACAGATCATTCCAAGAATCTCAACCCAACCCAAGGACAACCTCAGCGTGGCGACCAAAAGTCCTCCCGCCGCCAGCGCGGTACTGAGGCCCCAATACCATTTCACAAAGCGGAGCAGTCCCGGTCTCCCGGAGCTAATCCACACGTCTATAGCCAGCTGTCCCAGGAGCCAAACCGTCAGCAGGACCCAGGTCCAGCTTGTATACGTCTGATAGAGGCCGTGCATAAACGCGAGGACGCTGGTGCAGAGATGCAGGGCCACCCATAAAAGCGCCGCGAAGTCGGCGGCGGACCATTTCTTGTTGTCCCCCATTAAGGCGCCTCCAAGGTAAACCGCCCCAGCTTGCCGGAGCGGAACTCGTCCAGCAGAATCTTCGCCATACGCTCGGTGTCCACCTCGCCGCCGGAGACGAGAAAACCCCGCCGCCGCCCGGCGGCCTCCAACAGCCGCCAGCCGAAGGCCACGTCGTTTTCCTCTTCCTCCCGTTCCGGCAGGGCTTGGAGCTTATAGCCGGTTTTCAGCGCCTCTGGGTAGTGCTCCGCCAGGTACGCCATTAGGTGGCAGCCCAGTGTCTCCGTGTCCAGAATCTCGTCCTTCACCGCGCCGGTGAAGGCCAGGTGGAGGCCCACGTCCTGATCGTCCAGCTTGGGCCAGAGGATGCCGGGGGTGTCCAGCAGCTCCAGCCCCCGGTCGATGGGGACCCACTGCTTGGATCGGGTGACGCCGGGGCGGTCCTCCGCCTTGGCGGTCTTCCGGCCCGCGATTTTATTGATGAAGGTGGACTTCCCCACGTTGGGAATGCCCAGGACCATGACCCGGACCACCCGGCCCGTCTGGCCCTTCTCGGCGTAGGTGCGGAGCTTGTCCGAAAGCAGCTCCCGGACGGCGGCGGAAAATTTCGCCGTGCCCGCGCCGCTCTTGGCGTCCGTCTCCAGCACAGAATAACCCTTTTCCTTGAAGTGGGCCGCCCAGGCTTTCGTGGCCTCCCGGTCCGCCTGGTCCGCCCGATTCAGCACGACTAAACGGGGCTTCCCCGCCGTCAGGCCGTCCACGTCCGGGTTGCGGCTGGACCGGGGGATGCGGGCGTCCAGGATCTCGCAGACCGCGTCCACGTTTTTCAGCTGCTCGGCGATCATCCGGCGGGTCTTCGCCATGTGCCCGGGATACCACTGAATTTCCACTAATCGATTCCTCCGATTCGTCCGTAATCCCGTATCCCGGTTTCAGCATCCGGGCCCGGGAGCACCAGGAACACCGCCCGGCCGATGATGTAGCGCGTGTCAATGGTGCCCAGCTGGTCGCTCCGGCTGTCGGTGGAGTGGTTGCGGTTGTCCCCCATGACAAAGACGCAGCCCTCCGGCACGGTGAGAGGAAATTCCGTCCCCTCCGGCGTGTAGGTCGGCTCATTGATATAGTCCTCATGGAGGCGTTTCCCGTCCACAAAGACGGTCCCGGAGCCAAAGTCGATATCCACCACCTGGCCCTCCGCGGCGATGACCCGCTTGACAATGGGCGTGGGGAGAAAGCTCTCCTTCCGCAAAACCACAATGTCCCCCGGCTCATACCCGCCGCAGAGCATGGAGTTCAGCACCAGCAGCCGGTCCCCGTCCTGGAGTGTCGGCACCATGGAGTGTCCGTCCACGCCAATGAGGCGCGCGCCGAAGGTAAACGCCAGCACCACCGCCAGCACGGAGCACACCAGGGCTTGGATCCACTCGTACAGTTCCCGGCTCTTCTCCTTCTCCGCCCGCCGCGCTTCTCTCTGCATGTCTTTTTCTCTCCTTGATCCCAGGGTATGATCCTCCTCAGAGCGTCCCGATACGAGTCCACTCCCGTATTCCCAGGTCCTCGGTCATCCCCGGCAGCAGCAGGAATACCGCCCGGCCGATGAGGCACCGCTCATCCACCGCCCCCAGCTCCGGGGCCCGGCTGTCCCGGCTGCCGTTCCGGTTGTCTCCCAGGAGGAAGACGCAGCCCTCCGGCACGGTGAAGGGAAACTCCGTTCCCTCCGACAGGTGAGTGGCCTCCCGAATGTAGGGCTCCTCCAGGGCCTGGCCGTCCACGCAGACCACGCCGTTGTCGAAGTCCACATCCACGGTCTCCCCTTCGATGGCGATGACCCGCTTGACAATGGGCTCTCCGTTCTCAAAGGTGGACTTGGCGGCGATCACCACATCTCCCCGCTCAAAATCCCCGCAGAAGGCCCGGTTCACCACCAGCAGCAGGTCTCCGTTCTGCAGCGTCTCCCGCATGGAGCCGCCGGAGACGCCCACTACCCGGGCCCCGAAAGCGAACACCACCACTGCCGCCAATACGGAGCACACCAGCGCCTGGGCCCAGTCATAGAGCCCACGGCCCGGCTGTTCCTGCTTTTTCTCGTCCTTTTTCTCGTCCGGCATGTCGATTCCTCCAATGACGTCTGTCAAAAGTTTTCAATCTTAATTAGTATAGCAAGAAAATCTTGAAACCACAAGGGGTTTTTCCAAAAACCCTGCTCAAAAACTGCCTCGTTTTGAGAGGCCTCCGTTTATAAAAACCGTCAAAGTCCATTCAGAGGCTTGACAAACCCGTTTCGAGAGCGTATGCTGTACCAAACGCAACAGCATAAACCGACGACGCGGACAAGTAAGCGGGGCCTTGGTTCCCAAAGAGAGCCGCCGATGGTGGGATGGCGGCGGAAGCAAGCCTGCTGAATGGACCGCGGAGGGCGGGCTGAACGGGATGTTCCTCATTAGGCTCCGACGGGCTTTTCCCCCGTTACCAAGGAAAGGCGCGTACCGGCGCGCCGCCGAGCGGACGGTTTCGAGCCGTCAATTTGGGTGGCACCGCAGAAGTTTCAAGACTTTTGTCCCAAAGATACCTGTTACGGGTCCTTTTGGGATGGAGGTCTTTTTTTGACGTCTCCTCCCGGAAGCGGCCGGTGTTTTGAAAGGGGAGATATAACGCACGATCCATCAGCAGGGGGAAAACCCTTCGGTTTTTTTCCTCCGGCAATTGCACTTTCCGGTAATCCGTGGTAAACTAGTAAAATTGAGCAGGCCCCGGCGGGGCCGGACAGCGAGGTATGTTATGGAAAATAAGAAAAAGCGGATCTTCAGCGGCATTCAGCCCAGCGGTGAACTGACGCTGGGGTCTTATATGGGCGCCATCAAAAACTGGGTGGCTCTTCAGGATGAATACGAGTGCGTCTACTGCATCGTGGACATGCACGCCATCACCGTGCGGCAGGTTCCGGCGGACCTGCGCCGCCGGGCGCTGGACCAGCTGGCCCAATATATCGCCTGCGGCCTGGACCCGGAGAAGAGCATCCTGTTCATCCAGAGCCATGTGCCCCAGCACGCGGAACTCAGCTGGGTGCTGAGCTGCTACACCCAGTTCGGAGAGCTGAGCCGCATGACCCAATTCAAGCAGAAGTCCCAGCAGCACGCCGACAACATCACCGCCGGCCTCTTCACCTATCCGGTGCTCATGGCGGCGGACATCCTCCTCTATCAGACGGACCTGGTGCCTGTGGGCGAGGACCAGCGCCAGCACGTGGAGCTGTGCCGGGACATCGCCCAGCGTTTCAACGGCGTCTACAGCGATACCTTTACCCTGCCGGAGCCCTTTATCCAGCGGGTGGACCAGGGCGCCCGGATCATGAGCCTGGGCAATCCCATGAACAAAATGAGCAAGTCCGACCCGGACGGCTGCGTCAACCTTATGGACCCGCCGGAGGTCATCCAGCGGAAGTTCAAGCGGGCCGTCACCGACAGCGAGACCGCCGTCCGCTACGACAAGGAAAACAAGCCCGGGGTCTCCAATCTGCTGACCATCTACTGCGCCGCCACCGGAAAAACCACGGCGGAGGCGGAAGCCGAATTCCAGGATCAGGGCTACGGCGTCTTCAAGCCCGCCGTGGGCGAGGCCGTCATCGAGCTCTTCCGCCCCATCCGGGAGGAGGCTCAGCGCCTGATCGCGGACAAAGCGTATCTGGAAGGCATTTACCGCCAGGGGGCGGAGCGGGCCTCCCGCATCGCCGGACACACCCTTGCCAAGGTTTACAAAAAGGTGGGGTTCTTACCCCGATAAGGAGAACGCAACATGCCTTTAGATAACCGGCTGATCGCCTATGTGGCCGTCGCCCTGCTGGCGGCGCTGGTCGTCAGCTTCCTCATGACCCCCGTGGTGAAGACCTTTGCCTATAAGGTGGGGGCGGTAGACGTCCCCAAGGACGGCCGCCGGATGCACAAAGTCCCCATCCCCCGGTTGGGAGGTCTGGCGATTTTCATCGGCTTCATGGTCAGCGTCCTCATCCTGGGCAGCGTCCGGGGAAACGGCCAAATGCAGAGCATCCTGCTGGGCTCCGTCATCATCGTGGTCCTAGGGGTGGTGGACGATATCTGCCCCCTGCCCGCCATGCTGAAATTTGTGGTCCAGATCGCCGCCGCCCTCATCCCCGCCCTGAACGGCGTGGTCATCCAGGCCTTTTCCAACCCCAATATTTTCTCTGAAAGCCTCTATTGGGTGCTGGGGCCCCTGTCCGTGCCCTTCACCGTGCTCTGGATCGTGGGCATCACCAACGCGGTAAACCTCATTGACGGACTGGACGGACTGGCCAACGGCGTCTCCGCCATCTCGGCCACTACGATGCTGGTCATCGCCCTGCTGGCCTCCGAGGCGGAGGTAGCCATCGTTATGGCGGCGCTGGTGGGGGCCTGCGTGGGGTTCATGCCCTACAATCTTAATCCCGCCAAGATGTTCATGGGGGATACCGGGGCCACCTTCCTGGGTTATATTCTTGCCACGATGTCCATTCAGGGTCTCTTCAAGTTCTACGCGGTGATCTCCTTTGCCGTGCCTTTCCTGATTCTGGGCCTGCCCATTTTCGACACGGCCTTCGCTTTCATCCGCCGTCTGGCCCACGGGCAGAGCCCCATGCACGCCGACCGGGGACACATCCACCACCGGCTCATCGACATGGGACTGAACCAGAAACAGGCCGTGGCGACGCTGTATGTCATCTCCGCCATGCTGGGTCTCTCCGCTGTGGTGCTGACCACCGGGGGAGAACAAAAGGCCATGCTGTTCTTCCTGGCCCTGTGCATCGTGGCCGCCGTGGCCGCCCGGGTGGTCTTCCCCAAGGAGATCCGGGAGGAGCTCCATGAGGAGATCGAGGAGTTAAAGGAACTGGGGCATCACGGGGAGCACACGGAAAAAGAGGAATGGGACAAGGAGCAGACATGAAGAATGTGCGTATCATGAGCGTCTTCGGCACCCGGCCGGAGGCCATCAAAATGTGCCCCCTGGTGAAGGAGCTGGCCTCCCGCCCCGGCATCGAGAGCCTTTGCTGTGTCACCGCCCAGCACCGTCAGATGCTGGACAGCGTGCTGGAGGTCTTCGGCGTCCGTCCGGACCGTGACCTGGACATCATGGCTCCCAGGCAGACCCTCTCCCATATCACCAGCAAGTGCCTGCTGGGCATGGACGAGGCCATCGACCATCTCAAGCCAGATTTGATTCTGGTCCACGGGGACACCTCCACCACCTTCGCCGGAGCCCTCTCCGCCTATTACCACCAAGTGGCCGTGGGCCACGTGGAGGCGGGCCTCCGAACCTATGACAAATACGCCCCCTTCCCGGAGGAGATGAACCGGGTGCTGACCTCTTCCCTAGCGGACCTGCACTTCTGTCCCACCGCCGGGAACCGGGAAAACCTCCTCCGGGAGGGCCGGGATCCCGCGGGCATCTTCGTTACGGGAAACACCGTCATCGACGCGCTGAAAACCACCGTGCGGAAAGACTACCATTTCACGACGGACGAGCTGAACCACCTGCCCTACGGGGAGAAAAAGCTCATCCTGGTCACCTGCCACCGGCGGGAAAACTACGGTGAGCCCATGAGGAATATCATGCTGGCCCTCCGGCAGATCGCCGAGGAGAACCGGGACGTGGAGCTGGTCTACCCCGTCCATCTCAGCCCCGTGGTCCGGGAGGCCGTGGACAAGTATCTCCGGGGGGCTCCCCGGGTCCATTTGACCGACCCCCTCCCCGCCGACGAGATGCACAACCTCATGGACCGCTGCTACATGGTGATGACGGACTCCGGAGGGCTCCAGGAGGAGGCCCCCGCTCTGGGCAAGCCCGTACTGGTCCTCCGCCGGGAGACGGAGCGCCCCGAGGCCGTGGCCGCCGGAACCGTGAAGCTGGCGGGCGTGGTCCAGGACGACATCGTCACCATGGGGACCCGGCTCATCCGGGATCGGAACGCCTATGAGGCCATGGCCCACGCCGTAAACCCCTACGGCGACGGGCAAGCCTGCCGCCGCATCGCCGACGCCGTCGAGTGGCGTTTCGGCCTCCGGAAAGAGCGGCCCTCCGATTACGAGGCATAACGGCCATGGACAAGCAGAAGCTGAACTGGATCACCTGGGCCGTGCTGGCCGTCGCCGCCGTCCTCGCGGCGCTGATGCTGGGGGGCAGCCTGAACCGCACCGCCCACATCACCCTTCCTTCCTCCGATCCCCCCAGGGATCCCGCCGCCGGGGACAACGGCGCCTCCTCCGGGGTGACGGTGGTGGAGATCACGCCGGAGACCGTCCAGGCCGCTATATACAGCCTCTCCCGACCGGAGAACTACGGGCGGAACATGACCGTCGAGTATCTCTGGGAGGGCGGCAGCGGCGTCCACGAGCTTTACACCATTGTCCGGGGGCCCTGGACCCGGGTGGACCGGGGACTGCCGGATGGGAACACCCGGATCAGCCTCACCAACGGGGAGGAAACCTATATCTGGTACGGCTACGACCGAGACGCGGAGGTCACGGTTTTGCCGTCCGGGGAGTTCTCCGCCGATGTGGAGCAGTCCATTCCCACCTATGAGGATATCCTAGACCTGCCCGTGGAAGACATCCTTCTCGCGGACTACCGGCCTCTGGATGTGCTCACCTGCATCTATGTAGAAACGGCGGCAGACCAGGCGGGCTACTCCACCCGGTATTGGGTCAGCGTGGAAAACGGGCTGCTGGTCCAGGCCGAGCGCCTGTTGGGAGAGACGGCGGTCTACCGGATGACCTCCCTCTACGTGGACCAGACGGAGTACGACGCCTCCCGGTTCACCCTGCCTGACGGCACGGTACTGCTGGAGGAGGATGGGGCCGAATCCATGGAGCCTATGCATTGACATGAAAAGAGGACGGGAATTCCCGTCCTTTTTTCGTCTACAAGATCAGCAGCAGTCCCAGGGCCACCAGCAGTTCCTCGTCCGCGTTCTCCCGGAAGAGGAAAAACAGCAGCGCCAGCAGCAGCAGGTCCCCGGTATCTACATGGTCCAGGTGGAGCTGGTCCAGCAGGTGCTGAAGAACGCCTGTCAGGCCGTCTGTCGGCCGTCCACTGCGGGCCGGTCCGTGGGGAGGCCGTCCGTATCCCGGCCCGTTGGGGGCCGGACCGCCTGGGGAGGACCCCCCGCCAGGCGGCGGGCCCTCCGGCTGCGGACTGTTAGAGCGGCGTTCCTCCGAAGACGGTCTCTCCGGATGGAAACCCTCCGGAGGCGGAGACCCGGCGGGCGAACCGCCCGGCGAAGAAGGCCCCTCCTCCGGGATGCGGGTATAGGAACCGTTGTCATTGCGAATGTAGCGGTTATACATATCTCAGCCCTCCCATCCCGAGAGGAATTTCCTCCCAAGGTGGAACAGCCGCGCCAGCTGGAGGGCCCGCTCCACCTTCTCCTGCCGGTCTCTCCGCAGGTAAGGCCGCAGAGCGTAGAGCAGATTCCGGGCGTTGGAGTCTCCCCCCAGCTCCTGGATCAGGGGCAGCAGCCGGGAGAGAAGTCCCGAATCCAATCCTCCGCCTCCCAGCAACGAGGACAGCAGGTCTCCCCCGCTCCCCTGCGGCTGCGCGGTCTGCTGCGCCGGCGGAGGCTCCCAGGCTGGGGCCTGCCCCGTCTGCTGGCCAGGCGGAGGCGTTGGTGCAGCGGCAGGCTGCCCTCCCCCGCCCAGGGACTGGGCCAGCTGCATGATCTGGCTCATGGCGTCCGGGTTGGACAGGATACTGTTCAGCTTCTCGTCAAATTCCGCCATACCGGCCCAACCCCCTCGTCATGAAACTTACTTCTGGACGGCCTTGTTGATGCGGTCTACCAGCGCAGCTCCCTCCGGGCTCTGCATGATCTGGCTCACCATTTTCGTCATAGCCGCGGCGTCCCCCTTGGCGGCGGACTGGACCGCTTTGCGCAGGCCCGCGCCCCCGTCGTCCTGGGTCAGCATCCGCATCAGCGTCTGCCCGTCCCGGGACTGCATCAGGGATTTCAACATCGCCGGGTTCTTCCGGAGCTGTTCCGCCATCTGGGCCGATCTCTCATCCATCGTTCTCTTCCTCCTTTGCGGTCTTCAAGGCCAGTATATGAGGCGGAGGGCAAAAAAGTGCCTGTGCAAAAAGCACAGGCGCTTTCTTCTATTCTCCGGCCTTCGCCGTGTCGCAATCCCTCGCCAGGGGACAGCTCTCGCACTTGGGGCTCCGGGCCGTGCAGGTATCCCGGCCGAAGAGGACCATCCGGTGGCAGAAATTGTTGGACTCCTTGGGGGGGAGGACCTCCCGGAGCTGCTTTTCCACCTGGAGGGGGTCCTTGGAGCCGTCGGTGATTCCCAGGCGGCCCGTAATGCGGATACAATGGGTGTCGCAGACATAGGCGGGCTGGCCGTAGATGTCCCCCAGAATCAGGTTCGCCGTCTTCCGGCCCACGCCGGGAAGGCTGGTCAGCTCCTCCATGGTGCCGGGGACCTTTCCCCCGAAGTCGCTGAGCAGCCGCCGGGCGCAGAGGACCATGTCCTTGGCCTTGCCGTTATAAAAGCCGCAGGAGTGGATGTACTCCCCCACCTCTCCGGGATCCGCCTCCGCGAAGCTCTCCAGAGTGGGAAACCGGGCGTACAGGGCAGGGGTCACCTGGTTCACCCGGGCATCGGTGCACTGGGCGGAGAGGCGTACGGCGAAGAGGAGTTCGTAGTCCTTCTCATACCGCAGGGAACACAGCCCGTCGGGATAGATGCCCTTCAAGGTCTCGATGATGCGCTTCATAGCCGCTTTGGATTTCATGGCGCCTCCCACATATCTTATAAAGTCTTTTGTAAAATCTCTTATAATCTCTTTCGGTAGGTTTCCGCCGCGTCCAGCAGCTCCCCCGCGCTCTCCAGCAGGGCGTCCGTCACCTTGGAACCGCCAGTGATCCGAGCCAGCTCCGCCTTCCGGCGCTCCCGGTCCAGAAGAACCACGCGGGTGTAAGTCCGGCCCCCGGCCTCCCCCTTCTCCACAGAGAAGTGGGTATCCGCCATAGCGGCCAGCTGGGGCAGGTGGGTCACGCAGAGGACCTGCTTTCCCCGGCTGACCTGGGCCAGCTTCTCCGCCACCTTCTGGGCCGCCCGGCCGGAAACGCCGGTATCCACCTCGTCGAAAACCAGGGTGCCCACGGCCTCCTGTTCCGCCAGGACGTTTTTCAGCGCCAGCATGATGCGGGCCAGCTCACCGCCGGAGGCGATCTTGGCGATGGGCTTCAAATCCTCCCCGGCGTTGGCGGACATGAGGAAGCGTACCACGTCGCAGCCGTCGGGACCGGGATCCTTTTCGGCGAAATCGATGGAAAACCGGACGCGGCTCATATCCAAATCCCGGAGCTCCTTTTGGATGCGGGCCTCCAGAGCCGCCGCCGCCCGCTTTCGGGCCTCCGTCAGCGTCTTCCCCGCCTCCCGAACGGCAGCCTCCGCCTTTCCCTGCTTTTTCTCCAGGAGGATCAGCGTATCGTCCGCCGTCTCAATGGCGTCCAGCTCCGCCCGGCGCTGGTCCAGGTAATCCAACATCTCCTCCACGCTGGCCCCGTATTTCTTCTTCAAGCGGTAGAGCTGGTCCGCCCGGCTCTCCGCCGCGTCCAACTCCTCCGGGGAGAAGTCGAAGGCCCCCCGCAGATCCCGGATGGTCTCCGCCAGGTCGTAAGCCTCGCTTCGCAAGGCTCCTAAGCGCCGGTACGCCTCCCCCAGCTCCTCGCCCAAATTCCGCACGCCGGACAGGGCCTCCTCCGCGTCCCGGAGCTGGTTCACCGCTCCGGCGCTCTCGTCGTCCCCGGAGAGGCAGTAGTCCGCGCCGGAGAGCGCGGAAAGATATTTCTCGCCGTTGCGGAGGAGATTCCGCCGCTGCTCCAGCTCTTCTTCCTCCCCGGGCTGGAGCTCCGCCCGCTCCAGTTCGCCGATTTGAAAGCGCAGGCTGTCCACCCGCCGGGCCTTCTCCGCCTCGTCCATCTGGAGAGCCTTGATCTGGTCTCGGAGTTCCGAGAGGACGGCGTAGGCCTTTTGATACGCTTCCAAAGGCTCCTCCGTTTTGCCGAAGCGGTCCAGGTAAGCTCCGTGGAGCTCTTCATCCAGGAGCTGGGCCCCGTCGTGCTGGCCATGGATGTTCAGGAGTTCTCCCCCGATCTGCCGCAGCTGCGCCACGGTAATGGGCCGCCCGTTGGCCCGGCAGGCGTTCTTTCCGTCGCCGGAAATCTCCCGCTGGAGGAGCAGGTTTCCGTCCTCGTCGGGACCCAGGCCGTTTTCCAGAAGGCCCGTCAGATTCGCCGGGACGGCGGAGAACTCCGCGCTGACAAAGGCCTTGGCCGCCCCGGTGCGGATGAGATCCCGGGAGGTCCGGCCCCCCAGAACGGCCCCCATGGCGTCGATGACAATGGACTTGCCCGCGCCGGTCTCGCCGGTGAGGGCGTTGAACCCCGGGCGGAATTGGATGTCCGCCTCCTCGATGACCGCGATATTCTCGATGTGCAGAAGCTCCAGCATGGCGGCACTCCTTTACAGCATGTCTTTAATCTCTTGACATAAAAGCTCCGCCGCCTCGGTGTTCCGCATCACCAGCAAGGCGGTGTCGTCCCCCGCCAGGGAACCCACAATGTCGCTCATGTCCATATTGTCCAGGGCGGAGCAGGCCCCGTTGGCCAGCCCCGGCATGGTCTTCACCACCACGATGTTTTGGGCGTAGTCAATGCTGACGATGCACTCCCGGAAGATGGTCCGCAGCTTTGCCGCCACATTCAGCGTCGCCCGGTTTCCGGAGACGGCGTACTTATAGACCCCCTGGCCCACCGGCTCCTTGATGAGGTGAAGCTGCTTGATGTCCCGGGAAATGGTGGCCTGGGTGCAGCGAAATCCCCGGGCCTGGAGCCGGATCAAAAGCTGCTCCTGGGTCTCAATGTTCTCCTGGGCGACGATCTCCAGGATCATGGCCTGCCGGTCGTTCTTCATGTGTCCATCCCTCCCGGAAGCATTTTTTGGGCGAAAATCTCGCAGAAGCTCCGCTCCGTCAGCCGCACCAGCCGGGTCACATACCGGGAGCGGCGGATCTGGACCTTGTCGTCGGCCCGCAGGGCAAAGGCCCGGCTCTCATCCACGAAGAGATAGACCGGCTTCCGCCCGTTCCGCTCCAGCTCCACCGTCAGCGTGTGCTCCGGGCTGAGGACATAGGAGGAAAAACGCATGTTGTGAATGCAGATGGGGCAGACCACCATGGTCTGGGCCACCGGCTCCACCACCGGCCCTCCGGCGGAAAGAGAGTAGGCCGTGGAGCCCGTGGGCGTGGCCACGATGACCCCGTCTCCGGCGATATCCGCCAAATGCCGCCCGTCGGAGGAAATCTTTAAATGGATGACATGGGAGATGGGGCCCTCCCGGATGACGGCCTCGTTGAGGCCGAGATTCGTGTAGATCTGCCGCCCTTCCCGGAAGACGGAGACATCCAGCATCATCCGCTGCTCCATCTCAAACTGCCAGTCCTTGAGCCTGCGGAGCTGTTCCAGCTCAGAGGCCTCCAGCTCGGCAACAAACCCAAGGCCCCCCATGTTCACGCCCAGCACCGGCATCTTGTGGAGCGCCGCCAGCTTGGCCAGGTGCAGGATCGTTCCATCCCCGCCGAAGGTGATCAGCAGGTCCGCGCCCCGGAGCTCCTGCGGCAGGGGCTGAACGTCATAGTCGGCGAAAGCTCCCTCCTTTCGGTCCCGAAAGGGAGAACACACCACCGTTTGGAAGCCCATACCGCGGAGGATGTCCTCCGCCGCCCGGGTGGTCTTCATGCCCTGGTCCCGGTTGGGGTTGGGGCACAGGATGATTTTCTTGGGGCTCATGGATGCTCCCCCTCTCCGTGTTCCTTCAAAACCCGGTGGGATTCCTCCACCAGGGCCTTACAATCAAATTCCGTCGGGGCGGCTCCGCCGCCCTTTTGCAGGAAGCCCAGATACTCAATGTTCCCCTCCGGGCCTCGGATGGGAGAGTACGTCAGGCCCAGCACCGTCAGGCCCGCCTCCGCGGCGTGATCCAAATACCGTTCCAATACTTCCAGGTGGACGGCGGGATCCCGAACCACGCCCTTTTTTCCCACCTTCTCCCGGCCCGCCTCAAACTGAGGCTTCACCAGGGAAACCGCCTGTCCCCCCTGCGCCAGCAGAGCCGCCAGGGGCGGCAGGATCAATTTCAGGGAGATGAAGCTCACGTCCACCGAGGCGAAGGCCAGCTCCTCCGGAATCTGCTCCCGGCTGAGGTAACGGGCGTTGGTCCGCTCCAGGCAGACCACCCGGGGGTCATTCCGGAGCTTCCAGGCCAGCTGGCCCCAGCCCACGTCCACGGCGTAGACCTTGGCCGCGCCGTTCTGGAGCATGCAGTCCGTAAAGCCTCCGGTGGAAGCCCCGATATCCGCGCAGACCGCCCCCTCCAGGCGGATAGGGAAGGTCTCCATGGCCTTCTCCAGCTTGAGCCCGCCCCGGCTGACATAAGGAAGCTTATCCCCGCGGATCTCCACCGCGGCGTCGGCGGGGACCGCCATGCCGGGCTTGTCCGCCTTACGGCCGTCCACGTAAACCACGCCGCTCATGATGACGGCCTGGGCCCGCTGGCGGGTTTCCTCCAAGCCCCGCTCCACCAAAAGCAGGTCCAATCTCATCTTATTGCTCATGGCAAGCCTCCTCCACCGCCGCGGCAACGCCGGCGGCGTCCAGACCGAAGCGCTCTTCCAATTGAGGAACGCCGCCCTCCGGAGCGAAGGTCCGGCCCAGGTTCTTCAAAATCAGCTTCTTCGGAGCCCGGCCCTCACCCGCCAGGATGGCGGCGATCCGCTGTCCCACACAGCCCGCGCCAAAGCAGTCCTCCAGCACCAGGAGGACTTCCGTCTCCTCAAAAAAGCCCGCCAGGACCGCCCCGTCCAGGGGAGCGATCCGGTTCAGCTTCAAGACCTCCGCCTGAATGCCCTTCTTCTCCAAAAGCGCCGCCGCCGCCAAGGCCTGGTTTATCAGCACGCCGTAGGCCAGCAGAGTGACGTCCCGTCCCTCCCGAAGGCAGACCAGGGGCTTGTCCGAGGCGTCGTCCCGGTAGGTCCCCTCTCCCCCTCTGGGATAGCGGACCGCCACGGGACCGGCAAGCTCAAAGAGAGCGGTCCGCAGCATATGCCGCAGCTCCGGGAAGCTGGCGGGGCAAAGAACGGTATAGCCCGGCAGAGACGGCAGAAACAGCGTATCAAAGCAGCCGTGGTGGGTCTCCCCGTCGGCTCCCACCAGCCCCGCCCGGTCCACGCCCAGGACTACGTGAAGGTTTTCCAGGGCCACGTCGTGGATAAGCATGTCATAGCCTCTTTGCAGGAAGGTCGAGTACACGGCGAAGACCGGCAGCAGACCCTGGGCGGCCATGCCCGCCGCCATGGAGACGCCGTGGCCCTCGGCGATGCCCACGTCGAAAAAGCGCTCCGGGAAAGTTTTGGCAAAACCGGAAAGGCCCGTACCGTCGGCCATGGCGGCGGTAATCGCGCAGACCCGGGGATCCTCCCGGGCAAAGTCCGCCAGGGCTTTTCCGAAGACGGAGGAAAAGCTCTCCTCCCCCGCCTTGTTCAAAAGGCCGGTCTCAGGGTCGAAGGGCCCCACGCCGTGGTACATATCCGGGTTCCGCTCCGCGAAGGAGCAGCCCCTGCCCTTAATGGTGTTTACATGGACCACCACCGGGCAGTCCAGCTCCCGGGCCCAGCGCAGGGCGTCGCAGAGCCGGGTCAGGTCGTGGCCGTCCACGGGGCCCAGGTAGGTGAAGCCCATGTCCTCGAACAGGGTGCTGCCGGGGAAGAGGCTCCGCTTCAAAAAGGTCTTTACCTTGTGGTTGAAACGGTAGAGGGAATTTTTCATGGGCCGGGGGCCGAAGAGGCCCCGATACCACTTCTTAAAATGGTAGTACCCGGGCCGGGACCGGAGCCGGGCCAGATGGGAGGGCATGGCCCCCACGTTGGGGTTGATGGACATGCCGTTGTCGTTCAAAATCACCACCAGGGGCTCGCCGGAGGCCCCGGCGTTGTTCAGCCCCTCGTAGGCCAGCCCCCCGGTGAGGGCCCCGTCGCCAATGAGGGCCAGGACGCTGTAATCCTCCCCCCGGAGGGTGCGGGCCCGGGCCATGCCCAAAGCCACGGAAACGGAGTTGGAGGCGTGCCCGGCGATGAAAGCGTCGTGGACGCTCTCATAGGGCTTGGGGAAGCCGGAGAGGCCGTCCAATTGGCGGAGGGTATCGAACCGCTCCCGGCGTCCGGTGAGAATCTTATGGACGTAGCACTGGTGGCCCACGTCGAAGATCAGCCGGTCCCGCTCCGTGTCGAAACACCGGTGGATGGCCACCGTCAGCTCCACCGCCCCCAGGTTGGAGGCCAGGTGCCCCCCAGTCTCGGAGACGCTCTTTACAAGGAACTCCCTCAGCTCCTGGCAGAGCTGGGGGAGCTGGTCCTCCGGCAGCGCCCGAACGTCGGCGGGAGAGTGGATGGAATCCAACAGCATAGCTTCTCCTCTCAATGGTGGAACAGGTACAAAAACCGCCCGGCCCAGCAGACCACCTGGGTGCTCTTTTTAATGGCTACTGTCTTGCCCAGGGCCTTCCCCCCGATGGTTAGGCCGGAGACCAGGGCCGTCACGGCCACGGAGATCAGCACCGTCCGCAGGTTCAGCGCCCGCTGGAGCTGGGTGACAATCACCGCCCCCGTGGCGCCGCTGACGATGCCGCAGATGTCCCCCACCACGTCGTTGCAGACGCTGGAGACCCTCCCCGCGTTCCGCAGCAGCATGAGGGACTGCTTGGCCCCCTTCTCCTTGTGGGAGGCCATGGCGTGGAAGGGCTTGGGGTCCGCCGCCGTCACGGCCACGCCGATGATGTCGAACAGGATGCCCAGCCCAATGAACAGCGCCAGCATCAAAAGAGCGGCGGTCACACCCGCGCCCTCCAACATCGATTCCGACGCCAGACTCAGCACGGCGGAAAGGACCACCGCCATCAAAAAGACCGTAAGGGCCCAACGATATGGGGAAGGGGCCTTCCCCTTCTGCTGCTTCTTCAAAGGAAACCTCCAAAAGGACCGCCGTCGGGCGGCTCCTTCTATTTTTATAAGCTAAGCCGGCGGCGGCAGAAAAAGTAAATCTTACGGCTTAGGTACGGGTTGGCTTTCCCCGGAGCGCACCTCTCGTTGCCGATGGAGGCGGTTTCCCGTTCGGCGCTCCGGCGCGGCGTCGCCCGTCCGCGCTACCCGATTGCCACTTAGTCCGCACTGCAATCCTTTTCCTGCCCCGTCAGGACAGCCTAGGTGATTTCCACCACAGTCCGTCCGCTTCTTTAGCCTCTTTTGCAAAACGGGTTTCAAAGGGCGATCAGGAAGCCGCCCTGGCCGGGGCTTCTCCCTGTAGTTCCCTGATCCACCCGCCCCACTCAAGGCAGGCTACGGCTGCACACAGCGTTACGGCCCCGAGGGACCGATGCACCGCATTGCAGGTTCACAATCTGTTTCGTACGCGGGCCGGAATTACCACGATGGGAGTACGTCCGCGCACAAGAACAGGTCTCCACGGAAACAGGGTCGGATAGACCATGCCATTGGTAGACGCCCTGAGTCCGCAAGCGCGCAAATTCCACGCGCTTCCCCCCAGCACCCACCCAAAACTGGGCGTATCAAGCAGGCACCACGGGTTTCATCGATGTGCCCTTCAGAGGATTTTTAGGCCCTCCCTAGGAAACGGCAGATCTGACTAGAATACTGCGCCGCCGCTTAGCGGGAAATAGTATAGCACAGTCCGGAAAAATATGCAAGATATACATCCATTTTAAATAATGAATTTTTCAAGTCCCAGTCGGTTTACAAGAAAAATTTTCTTTTGGGTATTGACATTTCCCCAGCGCTTGCATATAATGTCATTTGCGTTCCAAAGACAGCAGGTGGGCTTCGCCCGTAAGTCCTGCCGAGGGCGGCAAATGTGAATTTGCTATGCGTCCTTGTGCCTTTGCGGACACAGGGGCGTTCCTTTTTTAGAACGCGCATTCCCATTCCTATGGAGGTGAAAACAACCATGCCTAACGCGAAAGTCTTATCCGAGAAGCAAGCCATCGTCGCCGAACTGACCGACAAAATTCAGAAGGCCACCGCGGGCGTCATCGTGGACTACAAGGGCATCACCGTCGAGGAGGATACCGCTCTGCGCCGGGAGTGCCGTGAAAACGCGGTGGACTACGCCGTCGTCAAGAACACGCTGCTCCGCTTTGCCTTCAACAACACCGGCCTGAGCGACTTAAACGACCTGCTGAACGGAACCACGTCCCTGGCGCTGTGCGAGGATCCCGTGGCTCCCGCCCGGGTCATGAACAACTACGCCGAAAAACTGAAGGACAAGTTCGAGATCAAGGGCGGCTTCATGGACGGCAAGCCCGTGGACCTGGCCACCATCAAGTCCCTGGCCTCCATCCCCGCTCTGCCCGTCCTCCAGGCTCAGGTCCTGGGCACCATGCTGGCCCCCATCACCGGTCTGGCCGTGGTCCTGAAGCAGATCGCCGAGAAGCAGGGCGCGCCCGCTGAGGAGGCCTCTGCCGCTGAGGAAGCCCCCGCCGCCGAGTAAGCGGCCCCCCATCTATCATAAAAATTTACTATCAGGAGGTTCCATACAATGTCTGAGAAAGTTACCGCCATG